>CANJXD010000144.1 GCA_947478535.1 Acetobacteraceae bacterium | reverse complement strand
GCGCGGATTTCCCGCAGCACGGCACGTTCCAGCGGTTGCACGACGAGGGGCGGCGCATCCGGTGCCAGCCGACCGCTGCCGGCGACAATCACATCGACCTGCACAACGCAGGCCAGCGCCACCAGTGCCGCCAGCAGTAGGGCCAGCAGCCAGGGGCCGGCGCCCAGCAGAGGCGGCGGCGGTTCCTCGATCAGCCGGTCCAGCTCCTCCTGGAAGTCGAGCGCCTCCGGCGCCAGCGCGGGGACGCGTGGCGACCGGGCGGCGCGCGCCCGGGTGCCACCGAGCCGGGGCAGCCGCAACGGGGCGTCCACTGCCGCGCCTAGCGCAGGTGCTGTGTCTGCTGCTGCCATAGGTGCCGATAGATGTCGCAGCGTTCCAGCAGCACCGCATGGGGTGCGAAGTCCACCAGCCTTCCCTGTTCCAGCACCAGGATCGCATCCGACTGCACCAGAGACGACAGGCGGTGGGAGACGATGATCATCGTCCGCCCGCGCGCGATTTCCGCCAGGTTGCGCTGGATGATCGCCTCGCTGTCCGGATCGAGCGCGCTGGTTGCTTCGTCGAAGACGAGCAGGCGCGGTGCCGTCAGCAGCGCGCGCGCGATGGCGATGCGTTGGCGCTGGCCGCCGGAGAAGTTGCTGGCGTTCTCCTCCACCCATGTGTCGTAGGACAGCGGCAGGCGCTGGATGAATTCCTCCGCGCCTGCGAGCCGCGCGGCGGCGATCACGTCTTCCAGTGTCGCGTCAGGGCGGGCGGCGGCGATGTTCTCCCGGATCGTGCCACGGAACAGCAGGTTGTCCTGCAACACCACGCCGATGGAACGCCGAAGGTGGTCGAGGTCGATATGGCGGATGTCGACGCCATCGAACTGGATGAGGCCGTCCTGCGGCGTGTGGATCGCCTGGATCAGCCGCGTCACCGTCGTCTTGCCGGAACCGGACCGGCCGACGACACCGATGCACTGGCCTTCCGCGACCGCGAAGGTCACGCCATCCAGCGCCGGCACCGCGGCGCCGGAGTAGCGGAAGCCCACTTTCTCGAACCGCAGGGCGCCCGTCAGCGAAGGCCGCGCGCGCCGGTCCTGCCCCATGCGTTCCGGCGCCGTGTTCATCACCGTGCCGAGGGCGGCGACCGACAGCGCGGCTTCCTGGTATTCGTTGATCAATGCGACGATCTGCACCAGTGGCCCGGTCACACGGCCCGACAGCATGCTGAAGGCGACCAGCGCGCCCACGCTCAGCGCGCCGTCGAACACCAGCATGGCGCCAAGGGCGAGCACGCTGATCTGCATCACCTTCTCCAGCGTGCCCGTGGCGCTGCCGCCGAAGGCCGCGATGCGCCCGACGGCGGCGTGCTGGCGGATGGCGCCGGCCAGCTTTTCATCCCACGCCTTCTGCCGCGCGCCTTCGAGCACGAGGGACTTCACGGCGCGCATGCTGTGCAGCGTTTCCACGAGATAGGCCTGCCGCGCGCCTTCCTGCTGATAGAGCGCGTCGAGCCGCCGTCGGAAGGCCGGAACCATGGCGCCGATCACGCCTGCGATGGCCACGGAGAAGCCCAGCACCACCAGGGTCAGCACCCCGCTGTAGAGTGCCAGGAACACCAGCAGCACTGGCAGCAGCGCCGCATCCAGCAATACCTGGAACAGCCGCCCGGTCAGGAAATGGCGTAGCTTTTCCGTCTGCTGCAGATGGCGCGCCAGCACGCCGGCGGGATGGGATTCGAAGAAGTGCAGCGGCAGGCCGAGCAGATGCTGGAAGGTGCGGGAGGCGAGGCGCGCATCGATCTTGTTGCTCGCCAGCAGCATCAATTGTTGGCGCATATAGCCGAAGACGGCGTCGAAGACAGTCAGCAGCAGGAAGACGGCGACGATGGCGGCGAGCGTCTGATAGGCCTGATGGGTGATGACCTTGTCGATCAGCACCTGGAACAGCATCGGCGTCGCGAAGCTGATCAGGTTGGCGACCAGCGCCGCCACCGCGACACCGAGGAACAGCCGTCGGTGGCGCCAGATTTCCGGCAGGAACCAGCGGAAGCCGAAGCGCTGTTCCTCCGCCAGCAGCCCTTGCGCGCGCTTGACCAGCAGCAGCGTGCCACTCCATGCCGCCATGAAGCGATCCACCGGCACCAGCTGCACGCCGAGATGTTCTTCCGCGGGGTCCAGCACCGCCGCCTGGTGCGTGCCATCCGCCCCTGGCATCACCTGCACGAGGATCGCCCAGCTGCCATCCTGGCGCCGCAGCAGCGCGGGATAGGCGGTGCCGAGCCCGGCCACCTTGTCCCACCCGCAGCGATGCAGCGCGCGCGCCTTCAACCCGGCCTCGCGCAGCGCCCGCAGCACCGGGGTCAGCATATCCGGCCCGGTGGCGGGAAGCTGGTCCGGCCGAAGGCGGATGCCGTGATGCAGCGCCAGCAGGAATACGCCCCTGATCGCCGTCAGTTCCGGTGCCATGATGCGCTGCCGGCCGTGCCGCGTTCAGGCCATCGCCGGTGCTGCACCGTGTTGCGCGGTGAAGTGGCGGATCGTGCGCCCCAGCCCTTCGCGCAGCGGGACGCGCGGGTGCCAATCCAGCAGCCGCTGTGCGCGGGAGATATCCGGGCAGCGCTGCACCGGATCATCGGCCGGCAGGGCGCGGGTGACGTGGCCGGCACGCGTGCCGGTCATCTCCGCCACGATGTCGGCGAGGGCGCGGATGGAGAATTCCTCCGGGTTGCCAAGGTTCACCGGCCCCGCCAGATGGTCCGGCGCGTCCATCAGCCGCACCAGCCCCTCGATGAGGTCATCGACGTAGCAGAAGGACCGCGTCTGCATGCCGCCGCCATACAGGGTGATGGGCAGGCCGCGCAGCGCCTGGACGATGAAGTTCGACACCACGCGCCCATCATTCGGATGCATCCGCGGGCCATAGGTGTTGAAGATGCGGGCGACGCGGATGTTGACGCCGTGCTGGCGGTGATAATCGAAGAACAACGTCTCCGCGCAGCGCTTGCCTTCGTCGTAGCAGGACCGCGGGCCGATCGGGTTGACGTTGCCGCGGTAATCCTCGGTCTGCGGATGCACCACCGGGTCGCCATAGACTTCGGACGTCGAGGCCTGGAGGATCTTCGCCCCCGTGCGCTTCGCCAGCCCCAGCATGTTGATGGCGCCGTGGACGGAGGTCTTCACGGTCTGCACGGGGTTGTGCTGGTAATGGATCGGCGATGCGGGACAGGCGAGGTTGAAGATCTCATCCACCTCGACGAAAAGGGGAAAGGTCACGTCATGGCGCATCATCTCGAAGCGCGGATCGCCGAGCAGATGGGCGATATTCTCCCGCGCCCCGGTAAAGAAATTATCGACGCAGAGCACATCCGCGCCCTCCGCGAGCAGTCGCTCACAGAGATGGGAGCCGAGGAACCCTGCCCCGCCCGTGACCAGCACCCGCCTGCGTGCGCGCTTCATCTGTCACCCCGCCATCACCGGCATCCTGCCGGGATGGCCTGCATAGCGCGGGGAGGCTTGACGAGCGGTTAGCGCCGCTAGGCTTTCAGCGATGACCCAGCAGGGCTGAAATTTCCGCCGCCGCGGTGCGGCAATGGCCCGCGAGTTCCTCCATCCGTCCCGGCACCAGCCGGCTGCTCGGCCCGGTGATGCAGAAGGCACAGACGACCTGGCCCTGCCCATCGCGGATCGGGGCGGCAACGCCGGAGACACCGACCTGCCATTCATCGACGGAACGCGCGACGCCTTCCGCGCGCACCTGGGCGAGCGCCTCTGCGAGCATCGCGGGCGTCTGGATGCCGCGCGACGTGGGCGGGCTGAATGCAGCCATGACATCGGTGACCAGCGCGTCCGGCTGGAAGGCCAGCAGGGCACGACCGAGCGAGGAACTGGTGAGCGAAACGCGCGAGCCGAGCGGGGAGACGATCTGCAGGGGGTGGCAGCTATCGGCCTTGTCGATGATCAGCGCCTCGCGTTCCTGCACGATGCCGAGCAGGGTTGCCTCCCCGGTCCGCGTGGCCTCCCGTTCCAGCACCGGGCGCGCGGTCTGGCGCAGGCCCATGCCGCGCACGGCGCCGAGCCCCATCTCCCACAGCTTGACCGTCAGGGCGTAGCGGCCGGTTTCCTTGTCCTGTTGCGCATAGCCATGGCGCACCAGCGTATCCACCAGCCGATAGACCGTGCTCTTGTTCAGCTTCAGGTCGCGCCCGAGCTGACTGACACCGATCGGGGCGGTGCTGCGGGACAGCGCCTCGATCAGTTGCAGGGCCTTTTCGACAGTGACGGACACGGAGCCTCCGGGCATGGCGAGGGGGGAGAACCCTGCGCCGGGACAAGATGTTTCAAGTATGGGCACGGCGTTGCAAATACTCCAGCGTGACGGCATCATGCCACCCCGAATGACAACGGGCCCCCGCATGAAACTCGACCCCGTGCGCCTGATGGCCCTCGCGATCCCGCGGCGCGAAGTGTCCTACACGGATGCGCAGGCGATGCACTACGCGCTGGCGGTCGGGCTCGGCGCGCAGGCGGAAAGCGAGGACCTTCCCTTCGTCTATGAGACCGCGCAGCGCGTGGTGCCTGCCATGGCGACCATGCTGGCCTTCGATGATGGCTGGCTGGAACCAGGTGGCATCATCCTGAAGCACGTCGTCCACGGTGCGCTGGACCTGCGCTTCCATGCGCCGCTGGCGCCATGCGGCGTCGCGGAGGCGGTGACGCGGTTGACCGGGTTCGGCGACAAGGGCGAGGGCCGTGGCGGGCTGGTGTATCAGGAAACCGTGCTGCGCCAGGGCGGCGTGGATTGCACGACAGTGCTGTCCACCATGTTCGTGCGCGGCGCCGGCGGCTTCGGCGGCGATAGCGGCATGGCGCCGGAGGCGGTGCCGGCGCCGCTGGGCGAAGCGGATCTGGTGACGGACGTGCGGACCGCGCCGAACCAGGCGTTGCTGTTCCGCCTGCTCGGCGACCGTAACCCGCTGCATGCGGACCCGGCGGTGGCGAAGGGTGTCGGCTTCGCCGGGCCGATCCTGCATGGCGCCTGCACCTTCGGCATCGCCTGCGCGGAGGCATTGCGGCGCTTCTGTGATAGGGACCCCACGCGGATGACGCGGCTCGCCGCCCGTTTCGCCGGGCCGCTTTATCCCGGGGAGACGCTGCGCTTCAGCTTCTGGCGCAGCCCTGCCGGCGTGCTGTTCCGCGCCGAGGCGAAGGAGCGTGCGGCGCTGGTGCTGGATGGCGGCCTGGTGGGGCTGCGCTGAGGATGGAAACGGGGCCGGCCCTGTCGCCGCCTCTGCTGTTCACCCATTGGGGTGCCTATCGCGCCCGCGTCGAGGATGGCCGGCTGCTGGCGCTGGACCCGATGCCGGGTGACCCCGCGCCCTCGCTGATCGGGCAATCTGTCGCCGGCGCGCTGGATGATGCGCTCAGGATCCGCCAGCCGATGGTGCGGGCGGGATGGCTGGCCGATGGCCCCGCAAGCCGTGGCTGGCGCGGGCAGGAAAGCTTCGTGCCCGTCAGTTGGGACACCGCCACGCGACTGGTGGCCGATGAGGTGCGGCGCGTGACGGCGGCGCATGGCAATCGCGCGATCTTCGGCGGTTCCTATGGCTGGGCCAGCGCCGGGCGGTTTCATCATGCGCAGAGCCAGTTGCATCGGTTCCTCAACGGCGCGGGCGGCTATACGCGGTCCGTCAACACGCATAGCTACGCGGCGGCGGAGGTGTTGCTGCCGCGCATCCTGGGCAGCCAGGATGGGCTGGTGCGCGCCCATACGCCGTGGGAGGAAATCGCCGCGCATACGAAGCTGCTGGTGATGTTCGGCGGCATGCCGATGAAGAACACGCAGGTCGCCGCCGGTGGTGTCGGTCATCATCGGGTGCGGGAACATCTGCTGGCCTGTCGCGATGCCGGCTGCGGCTTCGTGAACATCAGCCCGATCCGTGCCGATGCGCCGATGGAGTTGAACGCCGAATGGCTGCCAGTGCGCCCGAATACCGATACGGCGCTGATGCTCGGCCTGTGCCACACGCTGCTGGCGGAGGGGCTGCATGATGCGGGCTTTCTCCAGTCGCATTGCGTGGGGTTCGATCGGGTTCGCGCCTATCTGGTCGGCGCGGCGGATGGCACGGCGAAGGATGCGGCCTGGGCCGCGGCGATCTGCGGGATCGAGGCCGGGGCGGTCCGCGATCTCGCGCGGCGGATGGCGGCGACGCGGACGATGATTGCCGTCGCCTGGTCCCTGCAACGCGCGGATCACGGGGAACAGCCGCTCTGGGCGGCGCTGACGCTGGCGGCGATGCTGGGGCAGGTGGGGCTGCCCGGCGGTGGCATCGGCTATGGCTATGGCGGCAGCAACCGCATCGGCACCGCATCGCACGGCATCACCTGGCCGGCGCTGCCGCAGGGCGAGAACCGGGTGCGGGACTTCGTGCCGGTGGCGCGCATCGCGGACATGCTGCTGCGGCCGGGCGATGCCTTCACCTATGATGGCGGGCATCACACCTACCCCGATATCCGGCTGGTCTGGTGGGCCGGCGGCAACCCGTTCCACCACCAATCCGACCTCAATCGCCTTGTGCAGGCCTGGGCGCGGCCGGAGACGGTGATCGTGCAGGAACCCTGGTGGAATTCCCTGGCGCGCCACGCCGATATCATCCTGCCCTGCACCACGCCGGCCGAGCGCAACGATATCGGCATCGCGGGGGATGAGGGGCATCTGTTCGCGATGCGCCAATTGGTGGACCCGATCGGGCAGGCGCGCAGCGACCACGCCATCCTGTCTGCCATCGCGGAGGAGCTCGGTTTCGGCGCGGCCTTCACGGAGGGGCTGGATGAAATGGGCTGGCTGCGCCGGATGTATGCGGAAGCGCGGCAGCGCGCCGCGGCCCATGCCCTCGATCTGCCGGAGTTCGAGGAATTCTGGGCGCGCGGGGATATCCGCCTGCCAGCACCGGCGCAGCGGCGCAATTTTCTCGGGGAGTTCCGCGCGGGGGCGCGGCTCGCCACGCCGTCGGGCAAGCTGGAACTGCATTCGGCGGCGATCGAAGGCTTCGCGCTGGCGGATTGCCCGGGCCATGCCCAGTGGATCGAGCCCGCGGAGTGGCTAGGCGGATCGCAGGCCGCGCGGTTTCCGCTGCACCTCATCTCCAACCAGCCGCGCATGCGCCTGCACAGCCAATACGACCAGGGCCGCGCCAGCCGCGCGGCGAAAGTGGCGGGGCGGGAAGCGATATGGCTGCATCCCGATGACGCCGCCGCGCGCGGCATCGTGGCGGGGATGGTGGTGCGGGTGTTCAATGATCGCGGCGCCTGCCTCGCCGGTGCCATCATCACCGACAGCATCGCGCAAGGCTGCGTGCAACTGCCGACGGGGGCCTGGTATGATCCGGAAGCACCGGGGGGGCTGGACCGTCACGGCAATCCGAATGTGCTGACGCTGGACAAGGGCACCTCCGGCCTCGCGCAGGGCCCCATCGCCCATTCCGCACTGGTGGAGGTGGAACCCGCCGCCGCCGCGCCGCCCGTTCGCGCCTTCGATCCGCCGGAGATCGCCGCATGATCGAGACCGTGGCTGATCTTGCCGCGCATGTGCATGACGGCGCGATGGTCGTCGTGCCGCCGGACTATGCCGGCGTCGCCGTGGCGCTCACGCGGGCGCTGGTGGCGCGGGGCGTGAAGGGGCTGCACCTCGTGGCGAGCCCGTCCTCCGGCATCCAGGCGGATATGCTGATCGCCGGCGGCTGCGTCGCGACGATGGAAGCGGCGGCGGTGACGCTGGGGGAATACGGCAATGCGCCGGCCTTCAATGCGGCAGTGAAGGCCGGGCGCATCCGCATGCAGGACAGCACCTGCCCCGCCATCCATGCGGCGCTCGGCGCGGCGGAAAAGGGGCTGCCCTTTATCCCCCTGCGCGGGCTGCTCGGCAGCGACGTGCTGCGCCATCGCGCGGATTGGAAGGTCATCCAGAATCCCTTTTCCGAAGCGGCGGACCCCATCGTGCTGCTGCCCGCCCTGCGTCCGGATTTTGCGGTGTTCCACGCCGCGATGGCGGACCGGGAGGGCAATGTCTGGTTCGGTCGGCGGCGGGAAGTGATGGTGATGGCCCATGCCGCGCGCACCGCGCTGATCACGGTGGAACGCGTGGTGGATGCGTGCTTCTTTGATCGTGAGGAACTGGTGGCGGGCACGCTGCCGGCGCTCTATGTCGGCGGCCTCGCGGTCGCGCCGCGCGGTGCCTGGCCGCTGGCGCTGGACGAGGAATACGGCGCCGATGCCGCGGCGCTGACGCGCTACGCGAAGGGCGAAGCGCTCGGGGAGCCCGCGTGATGGACGCCGCGCTGCTCATCAGCCTGATCGCCGACCTCATCGGCGATGCAAAGCATGTCGCGACCGGTGCGCTGTCCCCCATCCCCACCGCCGCGGCGTTGCTGGCGCAAAAGCGCAGTGGCGGGCGGATGCGGGTGACGATCCTCGGCTCGCGCCGGAACAGCCGCTACACCGATGGGGCGAAGGAGTTGTTCGACAGCGCGGCGCAGGGGCGCATCGACGTGTTCTTCCTGTCCGGCGCGCAGATCGATGGCGAGGCGAACATCAACCTGCTGAGCATCGGTGAGTATGAACGCCCGAAGGTGCGCTTCGCCGGCAGCTTCGGGTCGCCCTATCTCTACATGCTGGTGCCGCGCGTCATCCTGTTCCGGCCGGAGCATGATACGCGCGCCCTGGTGCCGAAGGTGGATTTCGTCAGTGCGCCGGGATGGAGCCCGCCCGAGGTGTATCGCCCGGGTGGCCCGCAGGCGCTGGTGACGGGACGCTGCCTGTTCGATTGGCGGCGGGAGGAACGGCGCTTCGCCCTGCGCAGTATCCATCCCGGCCAGACCGCGGACGGTGTGCGGGCCGCCACCGGCTTCGCCTATGCGGAGCCGGATCCGGTACCCTTCTCCCCGGTGCCGGATGCGGCGCTGCGCGCGGAGATCAGGGAGGTGGTGCGGGGCGAGGTCGCGGAAGCCTATCCGCGCTTCGCCGAGGAATTCGGGATCTGAATGGAACGGTCATGAGCAAGAGCGAGTATTGGCCCGGCAAGCGGGTCATCGTCACGGCGGGGGCGGCAGGCATCGGGCTTTCCATCGCCCGCGCCTTCCATGCCGAGGGTGCGAAGGTGTGGATCTGCGATGTCGCGGAAGCGCCGCTGGCCGCCGCGGCGAATGAACTGCCGGGGCTCGGCACGATGCTGTGCGATGTCGCGGATGCGGCGCAGGTGGATGCCTTCGTAGCCGCCGCTGTTGGCGCGATGGGCGGGCTTGATATCGTCATCAACAATGCGGGCATCGCGGGGCCGGCCGCGGCGGTGGAGGCCATCTCCCCGGCCGACTGGGCGCGCACCATGGCGGTGAACGTCAATGGGCAGTTCCACGTCGCGCATGCCACGGTGCCGCATCTGAAGGCGAATGGCTGGGGGTCCATGATCTGCATGGCCTCCGTCGCCGGGAAATACGCCTTCCCGCTGCGCACGCCCTATGCGGCGTCGAAGGCGGCGGTTATCTCCCTCGCGCGGTCGCTGTCAGTGGAGCTCGGGCCGCACAAGATTCGCGTCAATGCGATCGCGCCCGGCGTTGTCGCCGGCGACCGCATCCGTCGCGTCTTCACCGATCGCGCCGCGACGCGCGGCATCACCTATGAGGAGATGGAGGCGATCGCGCTGCGCGCCGTCTCCCTCAAGACGGCGGTGGAGCCGGAGGAGATCGCGGCGCTGATCCTGTTTCTCTGCGCGCCGACCGGGCGTGCCATCACCGGGCAGGTGCACAGCATCTGCGGCGGCCTCGAATACACGGAGTGAATCGCATGTCGCTGCACCAAGGTAAGGTTATCATCACCTGCGCGATTACCGGCGCCACGCATACGCCGACCATGTCGCCCTACCTGCCGGTGACGCCATCGGCCATCATCGACCAGGCGGCGGAAGCGGCCGAAGCGGGCGCGGCCATCCTGCACCTGCATGCGCGGGACGAGGCGACGAGCCGCCCGACGGGCGACCTCGACACCTGGTTCCACATCCTGCGCAGCCTGAAGCAGCGCACCTCCGCCGTGCTGAACATGACGACGGGCGGCAGCACCTTCATGTCCATCGAGGATCGCCTGAAGGCGCCCGATGCGGCGAAGCCGGAGCTGTGTTCCTGCAACATGGGCTCGATGAATTTCGGCACCTATACGATGATCCCGAAATACCAGGGCAAGTGGAAGCATGACTGGGAGGAGGATTACCTCGAGGCCAGCCGTGGTGCCATCTTCCGCAACACCTTCGCGGATATCGAGACCATCCTCGACCGGCTCGGCGGCAATGGCACGCGCTTCGAATTCGAATGCTACGATGTCGGCCACCTGTACAACCTCGCCCACATGGTGGATCGCGGCCTGGTGAAGCTGCCGATGTTCGTGCAGCTCATTGTCGGCACGCTGGGCGGCATCGGCGCGGACCCGGAAAACCTGGTCTTCATGAAGAAGACGGCGGACAAGCTGTTCGGCGATAACTACCGCTGGTCGGTCCTCGCGGGCGGTCGTCACCAGATCAACATGGCGACGATGGCCGCGACGATGGGCGGCAATGTCCGTGTCGGCATGGAGGACAGCCTCTATGCCGGCAAGGGCAAGATGGCGACCTCCAATGCCGAGCAGGTCCGCATGATCCGCGAGATCATCGAACGCCTGTCCCTGCAGGTCGCGACGCCGGATGAGGCGCGGGAGATGCTGGGCCTCAAGGGCGGGGACAAGGTGGGCTTTTAGGGCCGGTTCAGCAGGACGATGACGTGGTCGCCGCTGGTGACCACGCTGCTGTCCTGCTTCACCAGCGCGCCGTGTTCCGTCGCGATGCCGCGGCCGGGCTTGCTGCTCGGGCGCTTGTCCACCAGAGTCAGTTCAAGGTGAACGCGGTCTCCGGGTTCCAGCGGCGCGGTGAACTTCACCTTGTCCCAGCCGAGGGATGCGACGACGCTGCGTTCGAAGCAGCCGAGCTGCGCCTTCAGCCCCTCGATCAGCGCCAGGCCGAACAGCCCATGCGCGATGCGGCCGCGAAAGCCGGCGGCACGGGCGAAATCCTCATCCATGTGGACGGGGTGATTTTCGCCCGTCAGGGCAGCGTAGCGGTCGATGTCATCGACGGTGATGAGGCGCGCCGCGCTGCGCAGCACGGTGCCGGGCGCGAAATCCTCGAACCAGATCTGCTCCGCGCTCACTTCGGCCACTCCGCTTCCTGCAATCGCCGCCAGTCGATCTTGCTGGTGCCCGAACGCGGCAGGGATTCCGCGAAGGCGACGTGCCGCGGCACCTTGTAGGCCGCCATCTCACCGCGCG
>CANJXD010000143.1 GCA_947478535.1 Acetobacteraceae bacterium | reverse complement strand
CTCCCGCGTCTCGGGCGGAAGCGCCTCGAGCGCCGCATACATATTGGCAAAGCTGGTATTCCCCCCGGCAGGCGGCACCTCGCGCGCCAGCAGCATGGTGAGCGCGGAGGGTGTGTCGGTGAAGGCGAGGTCGGTGTGCCAATGCAACTCGCCATCGCCATGCTCGCCGATCGGCTTCCCGTCCTCCGTCACGTTGGAGATGATCGTGACGTTGCGCGCATTCTCCAGGTAGACGGGCCGGCTGCGCGTGAAATCGGGGGAGGGGAGCAACTCCCCGAACCGTGCGCCGAAGCGCTCGAAGGCTTCGTCGTCGATGGTCGTGCCGCGGATGCGGATGACAAGGTAGTCAAGCAGCGCCTGGCGCACTACCTCGATGTCCGCGGCAGAGGGATTGGCCGCGTCGAGCCCCACGATATCGGCGCCCAACGGGCCACCTGTTGGCACGGCGCGGACGCTGCTTGCGGTTTCGGCGGTCGGGGCATCGGCAAGCATGGTCGCCTCCTCCATTCATATTTGTTAATATGCTCCCTTGAAGGTTGCCAATTTGTCAAGACGTCTCCTTGGCGCATGGCGCCATCTCAGGCTGCCCAGATAGCCGCAGCGCTTCATGGTCCAGCAGTCTGTCGAAGCCGCCAACACCCCAGCTTCCGCTGCACGTCCTGGCGTCGGACAAATCCATCATGCTGGATCCGTTCGGCATCGGTGAGCAGGCCAGGATCGATCGCTGTCGATCCTAACGCCTGACGGATTGGACGCATCGACCGCCGCACCGCGTCGAGGACTGCGGCACTGGCGTTTTCCATGAAATGCCAGCGGTCGGCGACCTGGATGGCCTGCGGCGCGCCCTGTGTCGCGGCACGGCCGTATCCGCCACCGCGGTCACGAGACACCACCCTGATCTCAGGATGCTCCGCCAACCCTGCGCCGGCGGTTCCGGCCTCGCGGTCAGGGAGCAGGTCCATGATCCGGCGTTGCTCCAGGTCGCAGACGATGGTGCCGTAGCGCTGCCGCCGCTTCCAGGCGAAGTCGTCGATGCCGGCCACCCTGACAGCACCGCTGCCCGTTGGTATCGCCCGGGGGCAAGCCATGCGGCGAACCCGGCACAGCAGCGTATCCCGACTGACCGACAGCATCCGCCGATCCGCGATCCTGGCGGCCGCCGAGAGCCAGTCCGAGATGGTGGACCACGCCATCCAGTCTGGCCGCCCTCTGGGCTGCTCGCTGCGTGAGGGTCGGGTCGAGTACCTCGGCGAAGATCCGCCGTGGACATCCGGCGTTGCCGCAACGGAACCGGCGGACCTGAACACGGACGTCCTGCGCATAGCCACGCCAGACCATGCCGCCGACCAGCTTCTCGCGATAGGACCCGACCCCGCCCCTACAAGACGCTGATGGACTGACGCCGCCTAGGCCAGGTGGCGCGCCAGGGCGCCGACATCCTCGTCCCACGCGCGCGCGGTCTCCTGGCTGCCGCAGGACCCGCGGACGACCATGCGCACCGGCATGGCGACCTGTTCCGCCGGCGCCGCGGGGTTGGCGATGCGGCGCAGCAGAAGTCGCGCCGCCTCCTCCCCGACCAGGCCCGGATTGGTGGCCAGCGTGGTCAGGCCGGGCTGGCAGGCCGCCGCTTCCGGCACGTCGCCCACGCCGGTGACCGCGACATCGCGCCCGATCGCCAGGCCGCGCTGCTGCAGGCCCATCATGGTGCCGAACGCCGCGACATCGTTGCCGCAGATCAGCGCGGTCGGCCGCTCCGCCAGCGCCCAGAATTTGGCCGCGGCCTTCATGCCGCCGAGCCGCGTGCTCTCGTGGCCCAGGAACACCGGATCGGGCAGGCCGTGCCGGCGCAGCGCGCCGACGACGCCGGCGATGCGCTGGCAGTTGGCGGAGTGGACGCGACCATCGCCGACATAGCCGAAGCGGCGATGGCCCAGGCCGATGAGATGCTCGGTGACCAGGGCCATGCCCGGCTCGTTGTCCGGGCCGACATAGTCCCCGATGCTGCCAATGGCGCAGCGCATGGTCTGTACCAGCGGCATGCCAGCCACCGCCAATTGGGCGATCGCCTCGGGCCCGGTATCGACGGCAGGGCACAGGATCAACCCGTCGACGCGATGCTCGCGCAGCCGCAGGATCGCCGCCTCCTGCCGTGCCACCAGATCATCCGTCACCGACAGGAAGGCGATGTAGCCCGCGGCGTCCAGCGCGGCGCTGACGCCGGCGGTCAGTTCCGCGAAGAACGGATTGTCGATCTGGTTGACCAGCAGGCCGATGGTCTTGGTGCCCCGCGCCCGCATCGTCGCGGCACCGCGATTGTAGAGGTAGCCCACGGCTTCCACGGATTGGCGCACGCGCGCCTTGGTCGCGGGCACGATCAGCGGGCTCCCGCGTAGCACCAGGGAGACGGTGGCGCGCGACAGACCGGCATGGCGCGCAACGTCGTGCAATGTAACGCGATCTGCCATGAATCCGGTCTACTCCACATCGGGGCTTGCCGACAATGCGGCCACGGGCTTGCTATTTGGATTGATCTAATATGGAATGCCCGTGCCGCGATGAAAAGCGGGCGGGAGAAACGCAAACATGCTTCGAAGGCACAGCCTTGCCCGGAACGGGCTGGCGTCAGGCCCGGCCGCATCCGGATCGGCACACGCCATCATCCCCTTCGAAGCGCCGCATTGCGGCAACGCCGCCATGAGCGCGGCATCATCGCACCACCAGCAATGCCCGGCGCGCTGCGCGATCGTGTCCGCACCCACGACGCCAGGGCAGCGCCGCGCCCGGCGCGACCAGGGGGGAATGGACCAATGAAGCTTTCCCGTCGTCACCTCCTCGCTGGCACCGGCCTGGCGCTGCCAGGCGCTGCGTGGGCGCAGGCTCCCTGGCCCAGCAAGGCCATCCGCCTGATCTGCGGCTTCGCTCCCGGCGGTGCCACGGACATCCTGGCGCGCATCACCGCGGCGCGGCTACAGGGTGAACTTGGGCAGGCCGTGGTGGTGGAGAACCGCGCCGGCGCTTCGGGCATCATCGGCACGGAGATCGCGGCGCGCGCGGCACCCGACGGCTACACCCTGCTGATGGGCTCTGTGACCACCCATTCCGTCAATGTTCCGATGTACGGGGCGCGGCTCAGCTACGACCCGGTGAAGGATTTCGCGCCGATTTCGCGCGTCGCCGCCGGCTACAACGTGCTGGTGGTGCATCCCTCCCTGCCCGTGCGCAACGTTGCCGATCTCGTGGCGCTGGCGAAGGCACGTCCCGGTGCGCTGGCCTATGGCCATGGCGGCAACGGCACCTCCAGCCACCTCGCGGGCGAGATGTTCAAGGCCGCCGCCGGCATCGACATGCTGACGGTGCCGT
This sequence comes from Acetobacteraceae bacterium, assembly GCA_947478535.1. Next base: position 7,996 of record CANJXD010000143.1, on the reverse strand, counting down.
TCCGCAGCACCTCCCCCGCCACCGCCGCGCTGCTGGCGAACGAGGTGCAGGTGATGTTCGACACCTCGACCTCCAGCCTGCCGCTGGCGCGCCAGGGCAGCGTGCGGCTGCTGGCGACCTGCGCGCCGCAGCGACGCACTTCGATGCCCGATGTCCCCGCGGTCGCGGAGACGCTGCCGGGCTTCGAGATGAGCACATGGAGCGGGCTGTTCGCCCCCGCCGGTACACCCACCGCCATCATCACCCGCATCGACACCGCCGTCCGCAGCATGATGTCGGACCGCGAGACGCTGGCGCGCTTCGACACGCTGGGCAACGAGCCCTTCCATGCCGGGCCGGAGGAGTTCGCCGATTTCCTGCGCGCCGACATCGCGCGATGGACCGCCATCGTGCGCGCCGCACGCATCGTTGCAGAATAGACAGGATCATCCCATGACCGTTGGATTTCGCATCCGCGCCGCGTTCACCCGCGTGGACGCCGCGCTGTGCACGCGCGCCGCTGCGGTGCCGGCCGCCAATATCGGCGACGTCGCCAACCGCATGCAGTCGATGCGCGGCGGCTTCCGGGCCTATGGCGGCCGCCGCCTCCTCGCCGGCCCCGCCCTGACCGTGCGCGCTCGCGCCGGGGACAACCTCATGCTGCATGAGGCGCTGGACCTGGCGCTGCCCGGCGATGTCGTGGTGTGCGATGCCGGCGGCGATCTCGGCACGGCCATCATGGGCGACATCATGGCCCGCCATGCCGCTGCCCGCGGCATCGCCGCCATCATCGTCGACGGCGCGGTGCGCGACATCGACGGGCTGGCCAAGCTGCATCTCGGCGTCTGGGCGCGCGGCGTAACGCCGGCCGGCCCCTACAAGGACGGCCCCGGCGAGATCGGCTACCCCGTCTCCTGCGGCAGCCTGGTGGTCATGCCGGGCGATCTGATCGCCTGCGACGAGGACGGCGTCGTCGTGGTGCCGCGCGCCGATGCGGCCACGGTCATCGCCGCCGCGGAGGCGCATGCCGAGAAGGAGCATGAGGCCATGAAGGCCATCGACGAGGGCCGCGCCGACCGCGCCTGGGTGGGCAAGATCCTGCGCGACCGCGGCGTCACCCGGAATTCGTGATCGCGGCGGCCCAACGGCAGTACCAGGGAAGGATATCGCATGTCTGCCAGTTCAGCCGAGGCAGCCGCGGCGCTGTTGCTGGAGGTGCGGCGCGGCGGCGTGGCGCTCGCCGAATTGCCGGCCGCGCTCCGCCCCGCGGATGCCGCGCAGGCGCATGCGATCCAGGATGCCGTGAACCGGCGACTCGGCGCGATCGGCGGCTGGAAGGTCAGCCCGATCCGCGATGACGCGGCACCGGGCTGCGCGCCCATCCCTGCCACGGCGGTGCTGGCCTCCCCGGCGCAACTGCCGCCCGGGATGCGCGCCAGTGCCGAGGTCGAGGGCGAGATCGCCGCGACCCTGGCGCACGACCTGCCGCCGCGTGGCACGCCGTACACGCCGGAGGATCTGCGCGCTGCCGTCGCCGCGCTGCATCCCGCGATCGAGCTGCTCGGGTCGCGCTTCCAGGACCGCAAGGCAGTCTCGCCGATGAGCGGCGTGGCCGACGCACAGGGCAATGCCGGCATCGTCTTCGGCGCCGGCGTCGCGGATTGGCAGGGGCTCGACCTCGCCACGACCGCGATGCGGATGAGCGTCGATGGCGTCGAGGTGGCGAAGGCCGAAACCGGCGCGGACATCGGGAATCTGCTGGCCTCGCTGGCCTGGCTCGCCAATCACGCCGCCGGCCGGACCGGCGGGCTGCGCAAGGGCGACGTCATCATCACCGGCGCACGGATCAGCCCGCAGCGCGTCGGCCGCTCCGCCAACACGGTCGCGCTCGAGGTCGTCGGCCTCGGCCGTGCCGAATTTCACTTCGCATAGCCTCGCCTGCAAGCAGGGAGGATCGCCCCGTGAGGATGCTGACACGACGCGCTACGCTGACCGCCGGGATAGGCGTCCACCTCATCGAGAAAGAGGAACCGCGCCGTCATCGAGCGCAAGCCATTGGCGCTGTTGGCACCCATCAGCACCAGGATGCCACCGGGTAATTCCTTCGACAGCATGGTGTTGCAGCTGGCGCGCGCGCGGGCCGGCGCGACCCGCTCCCGCAGCGCGGGTGTTTCCTCCAGCAGGGGGCGATGCGCTGGCGGCTGAACCGCTTGGCCAGTTCGACGGTTGGCTGCACTGCCAGCATGGGTGCCGGCACCTGGCGCATGACGTAGCCGAGCCAGTTGTTTCCGGCTTCGGAACCTCCCGTCTGCGCACCCTTCATGAACACGATGCGGCGCGCCAGATGCTTTGCCGAGAGCGCATCCATGATGTCGCGGAGATAGGGTGCCGCTTGGCCCATTCCGATACCATGAGTTGCGGCGGCGGGCGGAGGATGGCGCCGACGCGCCGGCGCACATGCTCACGGCTGCGAAGACCGGTCCCCTCCCAGGCCTGCTGGATCGCAGCGATCGGCGACCTCCGTCAGCAGGTCTTTGATGTGGCTCTGCAGGATGGTCTGCAGCAGATGCGGGTCGACGCTGATCTCGGCGGCGATCGGGCAGGATCAGCAGTCTCGGTCCCGCTGGCCGTCCGGCTCGCGGGCGGTGCGGCCGGCCCGTTCGGCTTTGTGGATAGCGGTGTCGCTGACGCCGAGCCGACGGCCAGCCTCACGGGTCGAGAGGGTCAGCTCGGGCATGGCGGTCACTCATGCTCCCATCGCGCCGCCGCGATGGGGACCCGCATGCTGCTCCCGGCTGTGCCCGGCTCCGTAGCCTATCCGCTGCGCTTGCGCGGGTAGGGTTCAAACCCGCAGCCATGTCTCCGAGAAGGCAAGCATGGCCGTCGAGATATGCTGGCCCACGATTTCGCGCGGGATGGGCGCGCCCTGCCGCAGCACGCCATTCACGGTGACCGTCGCAGTGTCGCATCCAACGAAGAGGCTTGGCATGTGGTGCTTGCCAGTAGCAGATTGCGCGGGGGCGAGCGCGAAACAGAAGGGCTTGCCGAGCCCTTTCCAATCCAGCGCCACCTTCATACCTGCGCCCGTCACCGTCTCGCTGTAATGGGTGATGGCATCACCGCTGGCGATAACGCTGTCGAGTGGGCGGTATTCTAGATTGCGCAGGCCGGCCAGGCCCCGCCAGGCACCGAAGTGCGACACGTAATCGCTGACCAGCCAGCGCGCGAGCGGCTCATTGTCGGTCAGGCAGAGATTACCCGCGCCCTCGGTTTGCGGCGCCTGCAGAAGCACCAGCGCGTGGCCGCGCCCATGCGGCGAGAGCATGACCCGGAAGAAGGAGGCGAGTGTGGTAAAGGGGCCGGCGGGATCTTCCTTGAGGGAGATCCCCGGATTTTCGCCAGACCATTCGACTTGTCCGGGAAAAAGAATGGTCTCGGCCATGGTTGTGCATCCTACCGTGTGAGAGGCGGAGCTTGTGGCAGGAGCGGACGCGGATCAATCGCGGCGCATGCACCAACCCACACACACCCGATACAAGCCTGACGAATGTCGATCACCACCCCGGCGTGAGATGTTCCTGGGCCCTGATTTCTCAGGCTCTCCGCAGGCGCCGGCGGATCAAGGCGTGATTCGGTAGACTGGGAAGGAGCCCTTCGCGCCCGTCTGGTTGGGGCCGACCTGGCGGATCCGCTCCAGCACCTCGACCGCGTCGCCCTTCTTCTTCAGCCCGGCGAAGAAGCCGCGGCCCGTGTGCTGCGCCCAGCCCGTGGCCTCGGCGATCTGCTCGACCGTCGCGCCGTCCGGCCGGCGCAGCATGGCCAGTACCGGCTCCTGCTTCGTGCCCTTGCGCGGCGCGCCCGGCTCGCGCGGGGCGCGGGCGGGCTTGCCGGCGAGCAGGGTGCGGAGCACCTCCATCGGGGCGTCCAAGGCCCCGATCATATCGCCTTGGTCGGCGCTTACATCATCGCGAAGAGTTCCTCCACATCCGCCTCGGTCAGCCGCAGGGCTCCACCTTCCTCGCCGCCCAGCACCGTCGCCACCAGCGCGCGCTTGCGTTCCTTCAAGACTTCCATCTTCTCCTCGATGCTTTGGCGCGCGACCAGTCGATGCACGAAGACTGGTTGGTCCTGGCCGATGCGGTGAGCGCGGCCCGTCGCCTGATCCTCGGCCGCGGGGTTCCACCAGGGATCGTCGTGGATCACCGTGTCCGCCGCGGTTAGGTTCAACCCCACGCCGCCGGCCTTCAGGCTGACCAGGAATACCGGGGCCTCGCCGGCCCGGAACCGGCGCACTGGCGTCTCGCGATCCTTGGTCTCGCCCGTCAACAGCAGATAGCGAAGCCACTGCAGAAAGATGCCGCACGCTACGAGTCCGCGCCCCGTGAAATCTGCCCTCCCTAATCCCGACTGGTCCGCGTAGGACGCGCGCTGCTACAAGCGCAGTCCATCGATCACTGCTTCAGCAAGGTAAGTTAATGAAAAAGCCCAATTACAACATGGAACGAAACGACCGGGAGCGCGCCAAGCAGGCCAAGGCCAAGGCCAAGGCCACGGCGAAGGTGGACAACCGTGCAGTGAAACGCGACGAAAGCCGCCAGTCCGACGCTTCACAGATGGATGAGCGCGTCCAGCCGGGCGAAACCGAAAGGCAGAAGTTGGACGATTGATCGATCTACATGGCGCTTCCTGTCGCCACCTTCACGATGGCTCTGAAGCACGCCGCAGCGGAATCGCGGTCTGGCGCGAGACCTCGCTGCGCCGTTGGCCGAAGCCGCGGGGCGGGTGGAAGCTGGTGCTGATGCCGGGGGGAATGGCGCCCCGCGGCGCCTCGGCTGCGGACACCACCCTGGTGAAGCCGCTGGTTAGGGCGTTTCGTCGGCGGCGGATGATGGAGACGGGCTGCGTCGCCACGATCGACGAGTTGCCGGCTGCCGAGAAGATCAACTCGTCCTACGTCTCGCGCCTGCTTCGGCTGACGCTGCCAGGGCTGATGGCGCCGTTTCCGGTGGAGTGGTCCCGGCAGCGCGAGCTGCTTGCGTGCGGCTGACACAGTGAGCGCGCGGGCAGCAGCAGACCGCGAAGGACGGACGTGGCTGTCGTACGCCTCGTGCTCGGAAGCTCATGCTGTGGGGCATCCAGGTCCTCCTGGCCTCCTCGGCCCTGACGATGAGGTCGAAGTCTCGAAGGTCCGGGTTCGTCCGGTGGTGCGGTGGCAGGGACTGAGGGGCAGACCAGATCCGGCCTGCTTCGACGAGGCCGATCTCGGCGATCGGCTTGTCCGCGGCGTAGGCTTCGACCAGCACGCGCAGATCACCCTCGGCATCAAGGACCTGCTTCTCCTTCAGCCCACCCTGGCGGAGGACACCGACACGGTCGTCGATCGCCTCCTGCAGCGTCCGTCGAGACATTGACGCCACGGCAGGCTCCGCGCCCGCTGCGGGTTTGACCTCATGGCCAGCAGATGCTGCCTCAGCTGGGGCCGCCTCCACGAGCATGTCCGGCAAGCGGCTGACGTCGCCATCATCGGTGACTCGGCGCATGGGAGGCGCGGCCCGGTCACACAGCGCGGTCAGCGTAAGGGTAAGGGTGAGGGTAAGGGTAACCTCCCACCCCGGGAGCATAGTCCGGTTTCGGCGACACCGATCCATCGGAAGCGACCCACTACGTCAGCTTGGCGAAGCCCTGGTCGCATGAATCCAGCCCCAAAGCCGTCAGCGAGCCATTAGACGTATGCCGTCTCATTTTTTTGCGTATGTGGGGAAGACAATGCCTTCCAAAACAGGTAACGATTTCGTGAAGGCGCTGTCGCCGCTCTAAACGAAACGGAATCACACCTCGATGGCTACTCTTCTCGGGAGCGACACCGCCAACGACTCCCTCGTGGGCGGTGTCTTCATCGGAAATGACCTTTCCGGACGAGGCGGTGATGACACGCTCGTCGGCAACAGTGGCCCCGATACATTGAATGGCGGCTCCGGCAACGATCGCATTCTTCCTGATCTTGGCGCCGACACCATCGATGGCGGCAGCGGCTTCGACGTATTGGACTATGTGAACAACTTAACCGGCGCTACCGTCAACCTGAGTGAAGGGCTGGGGAGCGGTGCGGGAAGCCCGTTGAGCAACGCCTCTGTCGGCGACACCTTCATCAACATCGAAGGCGTGATCGGCTCCAATACTTTCGCCAACAGCCTCACTGGCGATGCGAATTCGAACCTGCTCGTCGGCGGCAGCGGTAACGATACGCTGCGCGGTGGCGATGGTGACGACACGCTGACGCCAGGGCTGGGCGCCGACGTCGTGGATGGAGGCGCGGGCGTTGATGCGCTCTCTTTCGACAAGCATGGCACGGCCATGCTGATCAACCTCGGCACTGGAGCGCCTATCGGCAGAGCAACCGTCACGGGTATCGAAGCCTGGATCGGGACTGCGTTCAACGACACGATGATCGGCACGGCCGAGGCGGACAACATGTCCGGTGCCGGTGGCAATGATTCGATTCTGGCTTCGGATGGCGCCGACACGCTGGATGGCGGCGCAGGAACCGACGTGCTCAGCTTCGAGGAGTCAACGCGCGCCGTGCAGGTCATGCTCGGCGGGCTTGCGGGGGTGGGCACGGCCGGCGAGGCTTCCGTCACAGGCTTCGAGAACATCAAGGGCAGCGCTGAAGCGGACACCATCACCGGCGATGGCGGCGCCAATTCGCTATCGGGTGGAGCGGGGGCAGACCTGCTCTCCGGCAGCGCTGGCAACGACTCGCTTGACGGGGGAACCGGCGCCGACACGCTCGACGGCGGGGATGGCATAGACTTGGTATCCTACGCCGGCAGCGCCGTCGGCGTGAGTGTAGGCGGCGGCTTTCTCGGCCAGGGCGGTGCGGCGCAGGGCGAAGTGCTCGTCAGCATCGAATACATCATAGGCTCTAACTTCAGCGATGCCCTGCGCGGTGATGCGAGCGCGAATACGCTGGCAGGCGGCTTCGGAAATGACACGCTGATCGGTGATGGAGGCGCAGATCGCCTCGAAGGTAGCGCCGATGTTGACATGGCATCCTACGCCTTATCAAAGGAAGCGATCGCGGCGAACCTTACGACCGGCTTGGGCACCGCAGGCGACGCCTTGGGAGACACCTTCTTCGGCATCGAGGACCTGGGCGGGGGCGATGGCAACGACACGCTGATTGGCAATGTCTTTAACAACCTCCTTGTGGGAGGCGTGGGCAATGACAGCCTGGCCGGCGACGGCGGTGATGATGTCCTTGAAGGTGGGCCTGGCGGCGACACGATAGACGGCGGCACCCATAACTCCTTGGCCATGGATGTCATCAGCTACGCGACAGCCAGCGACGGTATCAGTGTCAGCCTGGGCGCGACCGTTGGAAGCGGTTCCGGGTGGCGTGGGGACGCGGCGGGCGACGCGATCAGTGGCGTCGAGGCCGTCACCGGATCCGCTTATGGCGACGAGATCCACGGCAACAACGGTAACAACATCCTCCGTGGTGGGGATGGCGACGATACACTGTATTCGTATGCGGGCGCGGACAGCCTGTTTGGCGGCAGTGGCTTCGATTGGGTGGACTACAGCACCCAGGATTTTGTAGTGGGCTCGGCCCCCTGGGGCTACGCGGTCGACGGCCAACCCATCCAGGTCAGAGTCGTCCTGGACGCCGCTATTCAGTTCGTCGACTCTCGGATCGTCGCCAGTTTTCATGCCTACGGCGACGTGTTGCGCGAAATCGAAGGCGTGACCGGCAGCAGCACTCTCTCCAACGCGATAACCGGCAACGGTAGTGACAACGTCATTGAGGGTGGCACCGGCGCCGACACCCTGGATGGCCAGGACGGCAACGACACCATCTTTGATAGCGGTGGCCGTGACTGGATTTCTGGCGGCAGCGGATTCGACGAACTTTGGTTCCTGGGTTCGAATACCGGCGTGACCGTCCAACTCGGTGGCAGTGTTGCCGGCGGAGACACGATCCTCGGAATCGAGAGCGTCATCGGTTCCAACTACGACG
>CANJXD010000142.1 GCA_947478535.1 Acetobacteraceae bacterium | reverse complement strand
GCCGGGCGCGTCCTATGCCTATTGGTCCTGGAACCCGAACTCCGGCGATACCGGCGGCGTCCTGGCCGATGACTGGACCACGGTGCTCGCTTCCAAGATCGCGATGCTGGACCCGATCCTGCCGGATGCCTTGCAACCCGTGCACCAGGCGCTGTTCACCGTGACGCTGGAAGCGGCGGTGACGAACAGCGTGACCGTGAACTGGCGCACCACCGCCGGCACGGCGACGGAGGCCGACTATGTCCGCGCCAGCGGCCTGCTGACCTTCAACCCCGGGGAGACGAGCAAGACCATCGCCGTGACCCTGATCGGTGACGGCGACCAGGAAGCCTCGGAATGGTTCAAGGTCGAACTGTATGACCCGACCGGCGCCGCGCTGGGCGACAGCCTCGGCATCGCCAGCATCGGCAATGATGATGGCGGTTCACTGATCAGCACGGACTGGGTGTTCTGAAGGGGGGCGGCCGCACGAGGGGGAGGGCCGCGAGACAAAAGAGTTTCTCACACGTTTCTGCGCATGAGACTGATTGATGAATTTGATCGTTGACGAAGCCTGATCCCCGTGGGATCAACCCGCACAGGTTGCATCGGGATTCGGGGTATCATGCCCGCTCAATATTCCTTCCAGCGGACCACAGACTGGGGCGTCGGCTTCGTCGGGCAGATCAGCTTCACGCCAGACACGGCGCTGAGCGGCTGGACGCTCGCCTTCGACGCCGCCTTCAGCATCGACAGCATGTGGGGAGCCGAGATCGTGGCGCGGGAAGGCTCGCGCTACCTCATCCGCGCCACTGGCTGGAACGGCACGGTCGCCCCTGGCGCCACCGTCACCTTTGGGCTCTCCGCCTCTGGCACTTCGGCGGAGGTTGTGCCGCTGGGCTGGGCCCTGGCCGGGCCGGAGGTGACGAGCCTGACGCCGCCACCCCCGCCGCCTCCGCCGGTTCCCACCACACCGCCCGTCATCTCCGTCTCCGACACCGTCGCGGTGGAAGATGACGGCTTCGCGGTCTTCACCGTGACCCTCTCCCACGCGTCGAGTGGCACCGTCTCCGTCGGCTACGGCACCCGCAACGGCTCGGCCAAGGCCGGGGCGGATTTCACGGCAACGGTCGGCACCGTGACCTTCGCGGCGGGCGAGACGGTGAAGCAGGTCCGCATCGCCCTGACCGACGACACCACGATCGAGGCGAATGAGACCTTCCGCCTCCAACTCGCCGCCGCCAAGGGCGGCACGCTCGGCGATTCCGAAGGCATCGCCAGGGTGTCGGATGACGATGCGCCACGCATCAGCGTCTCCGACGCTTCGGTGCTGGAAGGCGTCTCGGGCAGGGTCAGCCTGGTCTACACCGTCAGCCTCTCGCACGCCGCCAACGCCACGGTCTCGGTCGGCTTCGCGACCGCGAATGGCACGGCCTCGGCGCTGGATGACTACATCGCGCGCAGCGGCACGCTGACCTTCGCGGTCGGCGAGACGCAGAAGACCGTCACCGTCAGCGTGCGCGGCGACAAGGCGGTCGAGGCGGATGAGACGGTGCATCTGCTGCTCACCGCCCCGGTGCGGGGCGTCATCGAGGATGGCACCGGCGTCGGCACAATCCGAAATGACGACCTGCCGAAGATCACCATCGCCGATGCGGTGGCGGTGCGCGAAGGCGCCGTCTCCACCGGCCATGCGATGGTGGGCGCGCTGTCCACCCGTGGCGGGGACATCATCGACGCCAGCGGCACGGCGGTGAAGATCGCCGCGGTGAACTGGTTCGGCATGGAGGATGGCGGCTTCGCACCGCATGGCCTCAATGTCCGCAACTGGCAGGACATGATGGACCAGATGCAGGAGGTCGGCTTCAACGCCATCCGCCTGCCATTCTCCGCCCAGGCGGTGCTCGATGGCGGCACGCTCACGGGTATCAACTTCGCGCTGAACCCGGACCTCGCCGGCCTCACGCCATTGCGGATGATGGACAAGATCGTCGGCTATGCCGGCGATATCGGCCTGCGCATCATCCTCGACCATCACCGCAGCGGCGCCGGCGCCGGGCCGAACGGCAATGGCCTGTGGCATGACGGCGCCTATACCGAGGCGCGCTGGATCGAGATGTGGGAGACGCTGGCCGAACGCTACGCCGGCAACCCCACCGTGATCGGCGCGGACCTGTCCAATGAGCCGCATTCCGCGACCTGGGATGCCTGGGCGACGGCCGCCGAGCGCGCCGGCAACGCGGCGCTGGCGGTGAACCCGGACTGGCTGATCTTCGTCGAGGGCGTCGCCCAGCATGACGGCCAGTACTACTGGTGGGGCGGCAACCTGATGGGTGCCGAGGATCGGCCCGTCGAGCTCGATGTCGCCAACAAGCTCGTCTACTCCGCGCATGACTATCCGAACTCGGTCTGGGCGCAGCCCTTCTTCAGCAGCCCGGATTTCGCGGACCACCTGCCCGCGCTGTTCGACCAGATGTGGGGGCATCTCTGGCGGCAGGGTGATGCGCCCGTCTTCATCGGCGAATTCGGCACCAAGCTGACGGACCCGAAGGATGTCGCCTGGCTGGAAAAGCTGGTCGCCTACATGTCCGGTGATGTCGACGCGGATGGGGACAAGGACGTGGCGGGGCCAGGCGTGTCCTACGCCTATTGGTCCTGGAACCCGGATTCCGGCGATACCGGCGGCATCCTGGCGGATGACTGGACCACGGTGCTGTCCAACAAGATCGCCGCCATCGACGCCATCCTGCCCGACAGCGCCCCCGCGCTCGCCCAGGCGAGCTTCGAGGTGAAGCTGAGCCAGGCTTTCGACAAGGCCGTCAGCGTCAAATGGCACACCGTCGCCGGCACGGCGTCGGAGGCCGACTACGTGAAGGCCAATGGCACCCTGGTCTTCAACCCTGGCGAGACCAGCCGCACCATCGCCATCGCCATCCTGGGCGACGAGGCGACGGAGCTGGCGGAACGCTTCAACGTCGTGCTCTCCGACGCCGTCAACGCCTCCATCGCCGATGGCACCGGCATCGGCGTCATCAACGACTGGATCCTGTAGGCCCTCAGTCCAGCTTGGCGCCGGCCAGGCGGACCACTTCGCGCCACTTCTCGTTCTCGGCGCGAATGAAGGCCTCGAAGGCCTGCGGGCCGAGGAAGTAGGGCTCGGCGCCGAAATCCCGCTGCCGCGCGATCACCTGCGGGTCGCGGGACAGGTCCTCGATGATGGAGGCGTAGCGGGCAAGGATCGGCGCCGGCACGCGCGCCGGGGCCTGCACGCCGAACCAGGCCACCGCCTCGAAGCCCGCCACGCCGCCTTCGATCACGGTCGGCACGTCCGGCATCGCGAACCAGCGTTCCTTCGACGTCACGGCCAGCATCCGCATCCGGCCTTCGCGGACATGCGGCAGGTAGGCCGGCAGGTTGTCCACCGCGACCTGGAGGTTGCCCGCGAGCAGGTCCGGCACCACGCCGCCGGTGCCGCGATAGGGCACATGGGTCAGGTCGATCCCGGCGCGCACCTTCAGGTATTCGCCCGAGAGATGGCCGGAGGTGCCATTGCCCGGCGTGCCGTAGTTCAGTTTGCCCGGATTGGCCTTTGCATAGGCCAGGAATTCCGCGAAGGTCCTGGCCGGCACGCTGGGATTCACGATGATCGCATTCGCCACCAGGTTGGCCAGCGCGACGGCCGCCAGCTCATCCTGCCGGAACGGCATCCGGCTGTAGAGGAACTGGTTGATGCTGGCGGTGCCGATCGTGCACATCAGCAGCGTGTGACCATCCGGATCGGCCTTGGCGACCAGCTCCGCGCCCAGATTGCCGCCTGCACCGGGGCGGTTGTCCACCACGACGGGTTGGCCAAGCAGCGGTGTCATCCGTTCCGCGAAGAGCCGCGCCGTCAGGTCCGTGGCCCCGCCGCCCTGGAAGGGGACGACGATCCGCACAGGCCTGGTCGGCGCCCAGGGCGCTTGCGCAAAGGCAGCACCAAGGGCGGGCGTGGCGAGGGCGGTGCCGAGCACGGCGCGACGGTTCAGGGTCATGGTCATGGCCTCCCAGGCATTCGCGCCGAAGTAAGCGCGCAGCGCCACCGGTGCAACCTGCTCCCTCTCCCACATTTGTGGGGAAGGGCCGGGGTGGGGGTTTCTGCCCCCGAGGGGATCACGCCGCGACGGCACTCCGCCCCGGCATCGCGCCGCCGCGCAGCGCCCCGGGTGCCGTGCTGCCCCATTGCCCCGCATGCCCGGCCGGCAGGGCGCGGGACAAGGGGCTGGCGAGCCAGATCCGCATCAGGTTCCGCCGCGCGCCCGCTGCTGCGTCATCCGCATAGGCGGTGCGGCCATGCAGCGTCACATGCTGGTTCATCAGCTGGATCTGCCCGGGCTCGAAGGGCATCTCGACGCAGAGTTCGTCCGCCACCTCCGCCAGCAGATCGAGCGCCGCGACCTGGCGCGCCGTCAGCGCCGGCACGCCGGGCATACCCTGCGCCATTTCCACATAGGTACGGCTGTACTGGCAGGTGAAGGCGCCATCCGGCCCGCGCGCGAAGACCGGCATGGGGAAGGGCAGGGCGGCCATGCCCTCGCCTTCCTCATCCGCCGGCCGGGCGCGCCAGTAATCCCCGAACAGCGCCGCCAGCAATTCGGGTGCCCGCGCCGCCATGGCGTCATGGATGGCGATGGTGGAGACGATTCGCGAAATCCCGCCGGCGATGCCGTTCGACGCGCAGAGCAAGGTCAGCAGGTCGCATTTGTCGGTGTGGAAGCGCAGCGGCCCGGTGGAGCGGCTGCGGTTGCGGGCGGAGCCCTCGGCGCGGGCTTCCCCGGTCCCGGTCTCGTCCTTCACCTCGCCCACCACCTCGCCGGTGGTGTTCTGCGGCAGCGGCGTGCCGAGATGGCACATCAGGCCCCAGAACACCCGCCGCAGGTCAGCCGGCGCATAGCGCTTGGGGTCCAACCCGGTCAGCCGCACCACGCCCCGGCCTTCCTCCAACTCCCGCGCCACGCGGGCGAGGAAGGGCGCGGTGCGGGGCAGGGGGAAGGCGCGCGCATCGAAGCCCGGCACGTCCCGCCCGCCGAGACCGGCGAGCGCGGCGTCGATCTCCGCCACCGCGCCACCGGGCATCGCCATGATCCAGGACGGATCGGCGGCGAGGTCCCGGCCGGTCCAGGCTGCACGGCCGCCGATTTGGGGGAAACTAGTCATGCCCGTTCCTGATCCGGCCGCGCCACTCGCCTCAATCCGCAGTCGCGCCGGAACGCCGCACCACTTCGCCCCATTTCGTGATCTCGGCCTTGATGAAGCGATCGAAGGTCTCGGGGCTGGTGCCGCCATCCGGTGTCAGGTTCGGCGTCATGCCGCCGAGATCGGCCAGGCGGCGCGCCATGTCGGCATCCCGGATGATGGCGTTCATCGCATCCGACAGGCTTTGCAGGATCGGTGCCGGGGTGCGCGCGGGGGCCTGCAGGCCGAACCAGGCCGTCGCCTCCACGCCGCGCAGCCCCTGCTCGGCGCAGGTCGGCACCTCCGGCATGGCCGGGGAGCGTTCGAGCGTGCTCACCGCCAGCGGCCGCAGCCGGCCTTCCCGCAGATGTCCGATGACGGAGGGCAGGTTGTCCACGCCAACCTCGACGCGCCCGGCGATGATTTCCTGCATCATCGGCCCAGCGCCGCGGAAGGGGACGTGCTGCATGTCGATGCCGGCTTCCAGCTTCAGCAACTCGCCTGTCATGTGCAGGGAGGTGCCGGCGCCGGAGGACCCGATATTGAGCTTGCCCGGATTGGCCTTCGCATAGGCCACCAGTTCCTGCAGCGTGCGGACCGGCAGGCTGGGCGTGACGAAGATGGCGTTCGGCACGCGCAGCATCAGCGCCACCGCCGCCAGGTCTTCCGGCTTCATCGGCATGCGCGCGCCATACAACGAATAGTTGATCGCCCCGCCGCTGATGGTCTGCATCAGCAGCGTATGCCCATCCGGCTCCGCCTGCGCGACCAGCTGGTTGCCGAGGTTGCCGCCGGCGCCGGGCCGGTTCTCGATCACCACCTGCGTGCCGAGCCGCCGGCCCAGCGGTTCCGCCAGCAGGCGGGCCGCGATATCGGTGGTGCCGGCGGGCGTGAAGCCCACCACGATCCGGATCGGCCGGCCTGCGGCCCAGGAGGCAGCCTGCGCCCGCGCGAGGCCAGGGATGATGACCGGCGCGGCGAGCGCGGTTGCAAGGGCGGCGCGGCGGGTGAAGCGCATGGCGTGATCCTCCTGATGTTGTCGCCATCCCGGGGGGCGACCCGGGGTTGGCGCCGCGGGGGCGGGAACTTCCGTCCCGCTGCACCGCTTCCCCCCTGTTCCTGCCGCAAGATGCCCGCCGCTTGCAAGCCATCGGGTTTTTCGCGACTACCAAGCCCGGTCCGCCGATCGGCCGGGACTCGGGACCTCGGGGGAGCAGCCCTGGGACGAGGCTGGGATCGAGGGCGGAAGAAGGGGGCGCGCGGCATGCAGTTCATCAGGCTCTACATGCGGGTGCTGCGCCTCCTGGGGCCGGATCGCTGGGTAGCCTATGGGCTCGCCTCCGCCGCCCTGGCGCTGGCCGGGCTGCAATTCCTCGAACCCGTGCTGTTCGGCCGGGTGATCGACCTGCTGAGCCGGTCGGACCGGATGGCGGAGGTGGCGTTGTGGGCGGAAGCCTTCGCCCTGCTCGGCCTCTGGGCCGCGGTCGGGCTTTCCAGCATCGGCGCCAATGTCGCCGTGGCGCTGCTCGCGGACCGCATGGCGCATCGCAACCGCCTGACCATCATGTCCCGCTATTTCCAGCATGTGCTGTCCCTGCCGCTGTCCTTCCATGGGGATACGCAGTCGGGGCGGCTGATGAAGATCATGCTGGTGGGGTCCGACAATCTGTTCGGCCTCTGGCTGTCCTTCTTCCGCGAACACCTCACCACCTTCATCGCCGCGGTCGTGCTGCTGCCGCTGACGCTGGTGATGAACTGGCGGCTCGGCCTGCTGCTGATCGCGCTGGTGGTGCTCTTCGCCTGCGTCTCCGCCTGGGTCATCCGCAAGACGCAGACGGCGCAGGGCCAGGTGGAGGACCTGCACACGCGCCTCGCCGGCAATGCGCAGGATGCGCTGTCCAACGTCGTCGTCGTGCAGTCCTTCTCCCGCCTCGCCTCCGAGGCGCGGCTGTTCGGCGACATCGTCCGCCAGGTGCTGGACCACCAGTTCCCCGTGCTCAACTGGTGGGCCGTGGTCTCGGTGCTGACGCGCGCGGCCTCCACCATCACCGTCATCGCCATCTTCTTCTTCGGCACCCTGCTGCATGTACGGGGCGAGGCGACGGTGGGCGAGATCGTCTCCTTCATGGGCTTCGCGACGCTGCTGATCGGGCGGCTCGAAGGCGCGGTCGCCTTCGTCTCCCACATGGTGTTCCAGATGCCGTCGCTGGAACAGTTCTTCGCCGTGCTTGATGCCCGGTCCTCGGTGGTGGAAAAGCCGGATGCGGCGGATCTGCCGAAGGTCGCGGGCTCCGTCCGCTTCGAGAATGTGGCCTTCGCCTATCCCGGTGGCCCGCGCATCCTGGCCGATGTCTCGCTCGATGCCCCGGCCGGGCGCACCGTCGCGCTGGTCGGCCAGACCGGCGCCGGCAAATCCACCGCCATGGCGCTGCTGCAACGGCTGTGGGACCCGGTGGAGGGCCGCATCACCCTCGATGGGCATGACCTGCGGGACGTGACGCTGGACGCGTTGCGCCGGCATATCGGCGTGGTGTTCCAGGAAAGCCTGCTGTTCAACCGCTCGATCCGCGACAACATCGTGGTCGGCCGTCCCGATGCGACGCAGGAGGAGATCGAGCGCGCCTGCCGGATGGCCGAAGCGCATGACTTCATCATGGCCAAGCCCCAGGGCTATGACACGATGGTGGGGGAGCGTGGCTCGGCGCTGTCGGGCGGCCAGCGCCAGCGCCTGGCCATCGCCAGGGCGTTGCTGAAGGACCCGCCGGTGCTGATCCTCGATGAAGCGACCAGCGCGCTGGATGCCGCGACGGAAGCCAGGGTACAGAAGGCCCTGAAGGCGCTGATGGCCGGACGCACCACCTTTGTCATCGCCCACCGCCTGTCCACCGTGCGCGATGCCGATGAGATCCTGGTGTTCGAGAATGGCCGCGTCGCCGAGCGCGGGGATTTTCACGGCCTGGTGGCGCTTGGTGGCCGCTTTGCCGAACTCGTGAAGACGCAGCTGACCGGGCCGGAGCCAGCACCGCCAGACGCCGCCGAGGCAGCTTCGGAGCCGGCCTCGCCCTAGGCGAACATCCCTCCCAGCTCTGCAACCCCGCTGCGAAACCTGGCCCACGCTTCACGCCGGGCTTGAATCGGCCGCCCGCACCCTGGCACCATCCCCCAGCGGAGGAGGTGGCATGGCGTTCTCCATGCCCGATCTCCCCGCGGGGGGAGGAAACACCATGACCATCGCCATCATCCTGCACCGCAAGGGCTCGGAGGTTGTCTCGGTCCTCGCGCACGAACCGGTGGGGGAGGTCGCGAAGTCGCTGGCCCGCCACCGCATCGGCGCCGCTCTGGTGCGGGACCGCGCCGGCGACGTGCTCGGCATCATCAGCGAACGCGATATCGTCCGCGCCGTCGCGCTGCACGGTGTGGACAGCATCGCCATGCCCGTCGCCCAGTTGATGACCCGCGCGCTCCATACCGTGACGCCCCGCACCCGCATCGCGGAGGCGCTGGCGCTGATGACGGATCGTCGCGTCCGCCACCTGCCGGTGATGCAGGAGGATGGCGGCCTTGCCGGGCTCGTCTCGATCGGGGACCTTGTGAAGGCCAGGATCGAGGAGGCGGAGCATGTGGCGGAGGAGCTTAAGCACTATGTCGAGAGTGCGGGCTAGCCTTCTCGCGCTCATCGGCCTCGCGGCCCAACCGGTTGCGGCGCAAACGCTCACCGTCGCTACCGGCGCCCCGCCCACTTCGATCGATCCGCATTTCTACAATGCGGCGCCGAATGTCTCGCTCTCCATGCATATCTTCGACCGGCTGGTGGAACGGGACGCGATGTCGCGCGGCTATCCCGGGCTCGCCCTGTCCTGGGAGGCGGTGGCGCCGACGATCTGGGAGTTCCGCCTCCGCCCCGGCGTCACCTGGCATGATGGCCGCCCCTTCACGGCGGAGGATGTGGCGTTTTCCGTGGCCCGCCCGCCGCTGGTGCCGAATTCCCCCACCAGCTTCAGCCCCTTCGTCCGCGCCATCCAGCGGACCGAGGTGGTGGATACCTACACTGTCCGATTCCACACCGCCGCTCCGCATCCGCTGCTGCCGATCGAACTCGGCTCCATCGCCATCGTCGCGAAGCATGCGGTCGAAGGCCGTGGGACGGAGGATTTCAACGCCGGCCGCGCCGCCATCGGCACCGGCCCCTATCGCCTGTCCTCCGCCACGCTCGGGGACCGCTTCGAGTTGGCGCGGAACGAGAGCTGGTTCGGGACACGGGAGCCCTGGGCGCGCGTCACCTATCGCGTCATCGCCAATGACACGGCGCGCACCGCAGCGCTGCTCTCGGGCGATGTCGATGTGATCGACCAGGTGCCGTCCACCGATCTCGCGCGGCTGCGGCGGGACCCGCGCGTCGGCGTGTTCGAGATCCAGGGCCTGCGGCTGATCTTCATCGCCTTCGACCATTCACGCCCGGGTAGCCTGCCGAACGTCACGGACAATGAAGGCCGCCCGCTGCCACGCAACCCCTTCGACGATGTCCGCATCCGCCGCGCGCTGAGCGTCGCGGTGAACCGGGACGCGCTGGTGGAACGGGTGATGGAAGGGGCGGCCGCGCCCGCCGGGCAATGGATGCCGCCGGGCACGACGACGCATGCCGCCGATGTCCCGGTGCCGCCCTTCGATCCGGAGGCGGCGCGCCGCCTGCTGGCCGAAGCCGGCTACCCCCAGGGCTTCCGCGTGACGCTGTTCACGCCGAATGACCGCTATCCCAATGATGCCCGCACGGCGCAGGCGGTGGCGCAGATGTGGACGCGGATCGGCGTGCGCACGCAGGTCGATGCGCTGCCCTGGACCACCTATTCCGTCCGCTCCGCCCGCCAGGAATTCCCCGCCCGCCTCGCGGGATGGGGCAGCAGCACGGGGGAGGCGGGGTCCTTCCTGATCAGCGTCATCGGCACCTTCGATCGCGCGGCGCAGCGCGGGGCGGCGAATGCCGCGCGCTATTCCAACCCGGCGCTGGATGCCCTCACCGATCGCGCCGCGACGCTGCTGGCGCTGGAGGATCGCGCCGCCGTGCTGCGCCAGGCGATCCGGCTCGCCGCGGATGACGTGGCGGTGGTGCCGCTGTTCAACATCACCAATGCCTGGGCCACCCGCCGCGGCGTGGTGCATGACGCCCGCATGGATGAACGCACCGTCGCGATGGGCACGCGCCCCGCGCCGTAGGAGGGTTGGGGTGGGGGGGGAGCGCAACTTCCGCCCTCCACCGCCGTTTCACCCGCGAAACCCTTCGAGCCTGTCAGGGCTTGATCCGCATCAATGAAGCGGGGTCCCAGCGCGCGCAGCATGCTGGCACCACGGCAAGGAACACACGCCATGAACCACCATCACCGCAAGGTGCTGCATTCCCTGTTCACCCATCCCGTTTCCTCGAACATCGACCCGAAGCATGCCGTCGCGGTGTTCGAGGCCCTGGGCGCGGAGGTCTCCCATGGCGGTCATGGCCAAGTGAAGGTGGCGCTGAACGGCCATACCCAGTCCTTCCATGACACGCACCACAGCCTGTCGAAGGAGGAAGTCGGCAGCATGCGGAAGTTCCTGGAGACCGCGGGCGTCGATCCGGAGCGGGATTTTCCCCTCTAGGCCGGTCGTTTCCCGGGGGGTTGCTTCGGGCCGGGGTTGGGGGCGATGCTCCCGCCTCGGAGAGGCCTTTCGGGAGACCCAACAGCATGATCAATCGTCGCACCCTGCTCGCCGCCACGGCGGGCACACTCGGCGTGCCCGCCGTCATCGGTGGCGCCAATGCCCAGGCTACGCGCTGGCAGATGGCGACCCCGTACCCGGACGGGAACTTCCACACCCGCAACATCCGCACCTTCCTTGAGGAAGTGCAGGCCGCTTCGGCCGGTCGCCTTGCCGTGCAGGTGCACTCCGGCGGGTCCCTGCTGCCGATGCCGCAGATCAAGCGCGGCGTGCAGACCAGCCAGGTGCAGCTCGGGGAAATCCTGCTGACCGCTTATTCGAATGAGGACGTGTTCTTCGACGCGGACGCGATCCCGCAGCTCGTCACCAATTTCGGCGATGCGAAGAAGCTGTCCGACCTGCAGCGCCCCTATATCGAGACACGCCTCGCCCGCCAGGGCCTGAGCCTGCTCTACATGGTGCCCTGGCCGCCCGCGGGCCTTTACGCCCAGGCGCCGATCACCACCATCGAGGGTCTGC
>CANJXD010000141.1 GCA_947478535.1 Acetobacteraceae bacterium | reverse complement strand
CGACGGCGCCGGAAGCGCCGAGCACGAGCACCGTGTCACCGGCCTTCACGCGGCCGCGTTCATGCAGCGCGAACCAGGCCGTATCATAGGCAAGCGCCATCGCTGCCGCATCGGCGAAGGGCATCGCATCCGGCAGTGCATAGCATTGGTCCGCGGGCGCCAAGGTGTATTCGGCGTAGCTGCCGATCTCCGCCATGGCGAGCACGCGGTCGCCGACCTTCGGCGTGACAACCCCTTCGCCGACCGCGACGACGATGCCGGCCGGTCCCTTGCCCGGGGTGAAGGGCAGCGCCGGCTTGAACTGGTAGCGGCCGCTGATGACGACGAGGTCGACGTAGTTGAGCGACACCGCCTTCACCTGCAGCAGCACCTCGCCCTTGCGCGGCGCCGGCCGCGGCAACTCGGTGACTTCGGTGACTTCGGACGGCGTCCCGAAGTGGCGGACGAGAGCGGCCTGCATCATGGCGTTGCCTTGAATCGCACGGAGCGAGGCGTGACGCGCCCGGCCTCCACATTCGCCTGCACGGCGCGCTTGAGGATCTTGCCGCTCGCGGTCAGCGGAATCTCCGGCAGGTCGAGATAGAATTCCGGCATGTCGTAGCGGGAGAGGCCGGCGGCATCGAGATGCGTGAGCAGCGCCTCCGGCTCCAAGGATTGTCCGGGCTTGAGCATGACCGCGAGGCAGACGCGCTCGCCCAGCCGTTCATCCGCCACGGGCAGCGCCGCGGCGCGTGCCACGGCGGGATGCTGCATCGCCAGCGTCTCGATCTTCGCGGGGAAGATGTTGTGGCCGCCGCGGATGATCACGTCCTTCTTTCGGCCGGTGATGCGGATATAGCCCTGGTCGTCCATCCAACCGAGATCACCGGTCATGAACCAGCCATCGCGGTTGAAGCTGTCCTCGGTCGACGCCTGGTCGTCATAGTAGCCCAGCATGAGGCTCGCACCGCGCCCGCCGATCTGGCCAACCTCGCCGGCCGGCAATTCGCGGTCTGCATCCTCACGCGCGAAGACCCGGACCTCGTAGCCAGGCGCGCAGCGGCCGGAGGAGCCGGTGATGAGGGCGGGGGCGTCGTCGGGCAGGGTGTAATGGGTGGAACAGGCTTCCGTCATGCCGTAGCCACTTTGCGGCGTGACGCCATGGGCGAGCAGGTCCGCCACCACGGCCGGAGGTGCGGCGGCACCGGAGATGCGGAAGCCACGCAGGGCGCCGACGCGGGCCTCGCCGCGCTTCCGGATTTCCGCGAGCAGGTCGATGGCATGGGTCGGCACGCCGACGAGGAAGGTGGTGCCGGTGGCGATCACGCGTTCCAGCAGGGACGCGCCACGCGGCAGGTCGGGCAGCACCAGTTCGCAGCCGGTCTCGCAGGCCATGACGATGCAGCCGAAGCCGAGATTGTGGGAGAGCGGGCTAAGCGTGCAGATGACATCGCGCTCCGTCAGCGACCAATCCGCGATAATGGCGCGGGCATTGGCGAGCACGGTGTTGTCGCTGTGCATCACGCCCTTCGGCGCGCCGGTCGTGCCGGAGGTGAAGGCGAGATACAGCACGCCGTCGGGGGTGGCGATGGGGGCGGCCTCCGGGCCGGGCTCCAGCACCGGGCCGGCCCAGGCGCCTTCCGCCACGTCATCGAGGCGCGCCAGTCGGTGGATGCGCTTCAGCGTCGGGATGGCGGCGGCGAAGATGTCGGCGCGATGCGCGTCGGCGCCGTAGCCTTCTTCCGCGACCAGCGCGGCAGCGCGCATGCGCGCGCACAATTCCGCCACTTCGGCGACGGTGTGATCCCGGTGGAGCGATGGGCAGCAGACATAGCGGTCCCGCGAGCAGGCGAGGAGCGCGACGAGGGTCTCGATGCGGCTCGGCAGCCAGACCGCGACGCGGTTGCCAGCGCGCAGCCCGGCAGCGCGGAAGTCCGCGGCCAGGGCGTCCGCGGCGGCGACCAGGGCGCCCCAGGGGACGGCGCGACGGCGATCGCGGATGGCAATGCCGCCGGGGGTGCGGGCCGCCTGGGCGGCGGCGCGGGCGTAGAGTGTCTCGCCGCGCCAGAAGCCGCTGTCATAGCCATGGCGCAGGCGATCGGGGTCGAGCAATGTGAGCAGGGTGTTGGCCATGCTGTCGGGTGCGCCGCCTCGGCTGGAAATATTGTCAGGACAATAGCGGTGGGGGCGCCGGGGCTGTCAACAGCTTGGTTGCGCGTCCGAGACGCGCTTGACCGCAGGCGCCTCTGGCCCTTCTAATGTCAGGACAATTGAGTCCCGGCCGGGAGATCACCATGGCACCGCTGTTGCGGAGCGAGCGGGCTTGAAGGCCGCACCCTTCGAATGGCACCGCCCCGCCACGCTGGCGGAGGCGGTGGCCGTGCTGGCCGAGGTTGCACCGGGGGATGGCCGCATCCTGGCCGGTGGACAAAGCCTGCTGCCGGCGATGGCGCTACGCGTGGCGCGGCCGACGCATCTCGTGGACATTAATGGAATTGCGGAACTTGGCGTTTTGGTGGTGCAGGGCGATGCGCTGCGGATCGGCGCGATGGTGCGCCATGCACGGTTTCATGATCCGGTGGAGAATGGCGCGCTGGGCGCGCTGATGGCGCGTGTGGTGCGCCACATCGCGCATTGGCCAATTCGCACGCGGGGCAGTTTCGGCGGTAGCCTGTGCCATGCCGATCCCGCTTCGGAATGGCCGCTGGTGGCGGCGGTGCTGGGGGCGGAGATGGAGGCGCAGTCGGTGCGCGGCCTTCGCCGGATCGCGGTGGGCGACTTCCAGCGCGGGCCGCTCGAGACGGCGCTGGCGCCGGATGAAATTCTGCGCAGCGTCGCCTTGCCGCTGCTGCCGCCGGGCACGCGCTTCGGCTTCGAGGAAGTGGCCCGCCGTGCCGGGGATTTCGCCCAGGCGATGGCGCTGGCCGTGCTGCGGCTGGATGCTTCGGGCCGCATCGCGGGGGCGCGGATCGGCATCGGTGGCGTGGAGGCGACGCCGCGCCGCATGGCCGCCGTGGAGGCGCTGGTGGACGGCAAGGTTCCTTCCGCCGCGCTGTTCGCGGAAGCCGGCAAGGCTGCGGCGGCGGAGGCTGATCCGATGGAGGATGCGCCCTATCGCCTGGCACTGGTGCGTGCCGTCGTCGAACGCGCCCTGGCGCGGACCGTGGAGCGGCTGGCATGACCGACACGCTGCACATCGTGCACCTGGTGGTGAACGGGCGCGCCGCGACCTTCCGCGTCGAGGCGCGGCGGAATTTGGCGGAGGCGCTGCGCGACGAACTCGGGCTGACGGGCACGCATCTGGGATGTGAGCATGGCGTCTGCGGCGCCTGCACGGTGCTGATGGATGGCGCGCCCGTCCGGGCCTGCCTGGTGCTGGCGGTGCAGGCGGAGGGTTGCGCGATCCGGACGGTGGAGGGGCTGGCGGCGGCGGATGGCACGCTGCATCCCTTGCAGCAGGCGTTTTCCGATCATCACGCGCTGCAATGCGGCTACTGCACACCGGGATTCCTGATGCTGGCGGTGGCGATGCTGGAGGAAAACCCGGCGATGGAGGAGGCGGAGATGGTGGAGCGGCTGTCCTCCAACCTCTGCCGCTGCACGGGCTACACGGGAATCCTGAAGGCGGTACGCGCCGCGGCCGGTGCGATGCGGGGCGCGGCATGAGCATCATCGGGCAATCCGTGCCGCGGCTGGAGGACCCGCCGCTGCTGCGCGGGCAGGGCGCCTTCGCCGCGGATATCAACTTCGTGCGGCAGCTGCATATGCGCGTCGTGCGGGCTGAAATGGCCCATGCGCGGCTGGTGGGCGTCGATGTCTCCGCCGCTCTCGCGCTGCCGGGCGTCGTCGCGGCCTGGACGGGGGAGGATGTCGCGACCATCCCGCCCATTCCCTTCCGCGCGACGAAGCTGAAGGGGCTGGAGCCCTATTGCCAGCCGATCCTGGCGCGCGGCCGTGTGCGCTATGTCGGTGAACCCGTCGCCGTGATCTTCGCCGAGGATGCGGCGGTGGCGGAGGATGCGGCGGATCTGGTTCTGGTGGAGCTTGAGGAACTGCCTGTCCTGCTCGATGCCGCGGCGGCGCCGCGGGATTTCGATGCGACGCATGGCACGGAACCCGCCATCATCCGCAAGGGCTATGGGGATATCGAGGCGGCCTTCTCTGGCGCGCAGGCTGTGCTGGAACTGGACCTGTCCATCGGCCGCCATTCCGGCGTGCCGCTGGAAACGCGCGGCGCCATCGCCCGCTACGACACCTCGACCGATACGCTGGAACTGCACGGCACCGCGAAGAAGCAGCACTGGAACCGCGATGAGATCGCGCGGCTGCTCGGGCGCTCGCCGACTTCCGTGCATCTGTTCGAGGGCCATGTCGGCGGCGGCTTCGGCGTAAGGGGGGAATTGTATCCGGAGGATCTTCTGGTCTGCCTTGCGGCGCTGCGCCTCGCGCGGCCGGTGAAGTGGATCGAGGATCGTCGGGAACACCTGGTCGCCACCAATCATTCGCGGGAACAGCGCCATCGGCTGCGCGCGGCGGTGGATGCGGAAGGGCGGCTGCTGGCGATCGACAATGTCTTCTTCCACGACCAGGGCGCCTATGTGCGGACGCATGGCGCGCGGGTGGCGGATATGTCGGCGGGGCTGCTGCTGGGCCCCTACATCGTGCCGGCCTATCGCGCGACGGGGCATTTCCGGCTGACCAACAAGACGCCAGCCGCCACCTATCGATCCCCCGGGCGGTATGAGGGCACCTTCGTGCGGGAGCGCCTGATGGATGCCATCGCCGCGCGACTGGGCATTGACCGGGTCGAGGTCAGGCGGCGGAATTTCGTGCCGCTGTCGGCGATGCCCTATGCGCGGCCACTCGATGCGCTCGGCACGGATGTGGTGCTGGATTCCGGGGACTATCTCGCGCTGCTGGACAAGGCTCTGGCGCGCTTTGGCTGGGACGGGCGCCTCGCCGATGTCGCGCGGCGCCGCGAGGCGGGGGAATGCGTCGGGCTCGGCCTCGGCTTCTTCGTGGAGAAGAGTGGGCTCGGGCCTTCCGACGGCGTGCGGATCAGCGTCGATCCGACCGGCACCGTGGAACTTGTCACCGGTGCGGCCTCGGTCGGCCAGGGCGTGGAGACGGCGCTCGCGCAGATCGCGGCGGATGCGCTGGGCGTCGATTATCGGCGCGTGCGTGTCGTGAAGGGGCAGACGAACCGGATCGAATTCGGCTCCGGCGCGCATGCCTCCCGCGTCACCGTGATGTCGGGCTCGGCCACGCATCTGGCGGGGCTGGCGTTGCGGGAGTTGGCGCTGGAGACGGCGGCCACGCTGTTGCAGACGACGAAGGATCAGCTTTCCATCCGCGACGGCATGGTGTGCCGGGGCGCGGAGGCGGTCATGCCGATCGGCGATGTCGCGCGCGCGCTGGCGGCGGGGACTGCGCTGTCCCGGGCACGCGCTGTGCCGGGGCTGACGACGGAGGGCTGGTTCCATTCGGACCACATGACCTACCCCTATGGCGTGCACTTCGCGCAGGTGGCGCTGGACAGGCTGACGGGCGCGGTGACGGTGGAGCAGTATCTCGTGGCCTATGATGTCGGGCGGGCGGTCAATCCGATGCTGGTGGAAGGGCAGATCGCCGGCGGTTTCGCGCAGGGCCTCGGCGGCGCGCTGTTCGAGGAATTCCGCTATGATGAACGCGGCCAGCCGCTGTCCACCACCTTCGCGGACTACCTGATGCCGACCATCGCGGAGATGCCGCCGCTGGATATCCTGGTGACGGAGGATGCGCCCAGCCCGCTCAACCCGTTGGGCGTGAAGGGCGCGGGGGAGGGCGGCACGAATGCCGTGGGGGCTGCCATTGCCTCGGCCATCGATGATGCGCTTGGTGGGCAGGGATTGGTCACGCGCCTGCCGGTGACGCCGCGCGAGGTGCTGCGGATGATGGGGGCCTTCGACGCATGAAACCACCCGCCTTCGCCTATCATGATCCGGCGACGCTGGAGGAGGCGATCGCGCTGCTGGCTTCGCTGCCGAATGCGCGGCCGCTGGCGGGCGGGCAATCCATGATGCCGATGCTCAACATGCGCTTCGCGCAGCCGGACCATCTGGTGGACCTCAACCGCATCGCCGGGATCGATGGCGTGACGGTGGAGGCGGATGGCACGCTGTTGATCGGCGCCATGGCGCGGCAACGGGTGCTGGAACGCCATCCCGAGATCGCGCGTCGCTGCCCCCTGATGGTGGAGGCGCTGGCGGAGGTGGGGCATCGGCAGACGCGCAATCGCGGGACGATCGGTGGTTCGCTCTGTCACCTCGACCCCGCGGCGGAGTTGCCGCTGGTGGCGGCGGTGATGGAGGCCGTGGTGATCGTGGCGGGGCCGAAAGGCCGGCGCGAACTGCCATTTCCCGATTTCGCGCAGGGATACATGACGCCGGGGATCGAGACTGACGAATTGGTGGTGGCGGTGCGGGTGCCGGCGCTGCCAGCGGGGGCGGGGACCTGCTTTCTTGAGTTCGCGCGGCGGCATGGCGATTTCGCCATTGCCTCGGTTGCCATCGTGCTGGTGCCGGATGCGGCGGGGCGGATTGCCGCGGCGCGCGTCGCACTCGGCGGCGTTGGCGCGGTGCCGGTGCGGCTGCCAGAGGCCGAAGCCGCGCTGCGCGGCGCGATGCCTGGGGATTTCGCGGGCGCCGTCGCGGCGACGAAGGCACTCGAACCGATGGAGGATGCGCTGGTGCCAGCCTGGTATCGACGGCACCTCGCCGGCGTGCTGCTGGGCCGCGCGCTGGTCACGGCGGCATCGCGGATGGGGCGGGCATGAGCGGGGATCGGAGCCTGGAGCGCAGCGTTGCCTGCGTGGTGAACGGCACGCCGCGCGCGGCGATGATTTCGGTGCGGCGGACACTGGCGGATTACCTGCGGCACGACCTGGGCCTGACCGGCACGCATCTCGGTTGCGAGCATGGCGTCTGCGGGGCCTGCACGGTGCTGGTGGATGGCGCGGCCGTGCGCGCCTGCCTGATGCTGGCGGTGCAGGCGGAAGGACGCGCGGTGACGACGGTGGAAGGCATCGCGCCCGATGCCGTGACGCTGCATCCCTTGCAGACCGCTTTCGCGAAGCACCACGCCCTGCAATGCGGCTTCTGCACGCCGGGGATGCTGACGACGCTGCTGGAATTTCTCCGCGAGGTTCCCGACCCGAGCGCCGATGCGGTGCGCGTCGCGATCTCGGGAAATCTCTGCCGATGCACGGGGTATGAGCCGATCATCGCCGCCACGCTCGAAGCCGCCGCGGTGATGCGGGGTGCGGCATGACGACGCGCACCGCCTTCCGCGACGTGCCGCGGCTGGAAGACCCGCCGCTGCTGACAGGGCGCGCGCGCTTCGTCGATGACATCCGCCCCGCCGGTACGCTGCACGCGGCCTTCCTGCGCGCGCCTTTCGCCCATGCGGCGATCCGGTCCATCGATGCGAGCGCGGCACGCGCCATGCCCGGCGTGCGGCTGGTGCTGACGGCGGCCGATCTCAACCCCTTACTGGCCGAGACGCGCCTCAAGGTGGCGCTGCCGAGCCCCGCCTTCCGGCAGACCCTGGACCGGCCCGTGCTGGCGGAGACCGAGGTCGTGCATGTCGGTGAGGCCGTGGCGATCATCGTCGCGGAGGATCGCTACCTCGCCGAGGATGCGCTGGCGCTGGTGGAGGTGGAGTATGATCCCCTCGACGCCGTGGCGGATTGCGTGGCGGCGCTGGAGCCGGGCTCGCCCACCGCGCATCAGGGCGCGCCGCATAATCTCGTCGGCGATTTTACGCTGGGCTTCGGGGATCCAGACGCCGCCTTCGCGGGCGCGGCGGTGGTGGTGCGGGAAGTGCTGTCGCAGCATCGCGGCGTCGCGCATTCCATGGAATGCCGCGGCCTCGTCGCGATTCCCGATACGGTCGAGGACAAGCTCACGGTCTGGTCCAGCACGCAGACGCCGCATGTCGCGCGGCGGATGCTGTGCGACATACTCGGCTTGGCGGAGGACCGCGTGCGGGTCGCGACGCCGGATGTCGGTGGCGGCTTCGGGCCGAAGCTCGTCTTCTATCCCGAGGAAGCGGCGGTGGCGGCGGCGGCGCGGCTGCTGGGCCTGCCCGTGAAATGGATCGAGGATCGGCGGGAGCATTTCATCGCCGCGACGCAGGAGCGCGACCAGGTCTGGAATGTCGAGCTCGCGGTGGATGCGGAAGGGCGCATCCTGGGCGTGCGGGGCGAGATGATCCACGATCACGGCGCCTGGACGGCGCGCGGGCTGAACGTGGCCTATGGCGCGGTCTCCGCCATGCCGCTCGCCTATATCGTGCCGGCCTATCGCATCCGATCCCGGTCCGCCGTGACGAACAAGGTGCCGGTCACGCCGATCCGTGGCGCGGGCCAGCCGCAGGGCGTCTTCGCGATGGAAAGGCTGCTGGACCGTGCGGCGCAGGCGCTGGGCATGGACCGCGCGGAGATAAGGCGGCGCAACCTCGTGCCCGCCGCGGCCATGCCCTATGCGACGCCGCTGAAGACACGCGGCGGCATGCAGGTGGTGCTGGATTCCGGCGATTATCCCCGGTGCATGGCCGATGCGCTGGCGCGTGCGGAATGGGACGGTTTTGCTGAACGCCAGGCGGCGGCAAAGGTGGCGGGGCGGTATCTCGGCATCGGTGTCGCCAACTATGTCGAGGGCACGGGACGCGGGCCATTCGAGCATGTCTCGGTCCGCGTCGAGCCTTCGGGGCGCATCTTCGTCGCCACCGGCGCGGCGGCGATGGGGCAGGGCACGCGCACGATGCTGGCGCAGCTCGTCGCGGAACAGCTGGGCGGCGAGATGGCGAATGTGGAGGTCTCGGCGGGCGATACCGCGACCTCTCCGCTGGGTCTTGGCGGCTTCAACAGCCGGCAGGCGGTGATGGCGGGCACATCAGCGCATGTCGCCTCCATCAAGGTGCGCGACCGCGTGTTGCAGGTGG
The DNA here is from genome assembly GCA_947478535.1 of Acetobacteraceae bacterium. The sequence goes on along the minus strand of CANJXD010000141.1, from coordinate 2,441 downwards.
CGGCGACGCTGCTGGAAGCCTCGGAAGCCGACCTCGAGATCGAGGGGCGCGCCGTGCGCGTGAAGGGCACGGGTTTGCAGGTGACACTGGCGGAGGTGGCGCGCGCGGCGGCGGGCCTGCCGGGCTTCGCGCTACCCGGCGGCAAGGCCGGCATCGCGGCGGCGGAGGAGGTGGTGATCGACCCCATGACCTACGCCAATGGGAGTTGCGTCGCGGAGGTGGAGGTGGATGCCGGGACCGGCGCCGTCACCATCCGGCGTATGAGCTTCGTGCATGATTGCGGCCGCGCGCTGCATCCGCAGATCGTCGAGGGCCAGGTGCTGGGCGGCATCGCGCATGGCATCGGCAATGCGCTGTTCGAATGGATGGGCTTCGATGACCAGGCGCAGCCCGTGACCACGAATCTGGCGGAGTATCTGCTGGTGAGTGCGACAGAGATGCCGGTGGAGATTTCCATTGGCCATCTGGAAAGCCCGACGCCGCTCAACCCACTGGGCATCAAGGGCGTGGGGGAGTCAGGGGTCATCCCAGTGGCAGCGGCGATTGCCTCCGCGGTGGAGGATGCGCTGTCGTCCTTCGGCGCACGGATGAACCGCGTGCCGATCGCGCCGCATGATGTGGTGGCGGCGATATTGGGGGATGCCGCATTGGGGGAAGCTGGGCGATGAAGTTCGACAACAGCTTCGAAGTGCCGCTTCCACCGGGGGATGCCTGGGCGCTGCTGCAGGATGTGCGGCGCATCGCACCCTGCATGCCGGGTGCCGAGCTGACAGAAGTGCTGGATGAGCGGAGCTTCAAGGGCAAGGTCGCCGTCAAGCTCGGCCCCGTCGCGCTGAGTTTCGCGGGCACGGCGCGGTTCGAGGAGAAGGATGATGCCGCGCTGATGGCGCGGGTGAAGGCGCAGGGCACGGACCAGAAGGGGCGCGGCGGGGCGAATGCCGTGGTGGCCTTCGCGCTGGTGCCAGTGCCGGGGGGCACGCGCGTCGATATCTCGACGGATCTGACCCTGTCCGGTGCCGTTGCGCAGTATGGCCGTGGCGCGGGTATCATCCAGGCGGTGGCGTCGGAGCTGATCGGGCAATTCTCCGAGGCGCTGCGCGCGATGATCGCGCGCGACGCCCCGGCCATGCAGGCCGCGGCGCCAGCGCCGGTGGTCACGCCGATCGGCGGCTTCGGGCTGATCTGGCGAGTCCTTCTCGGTTGGCTGCGCAGGGTTTTCGGGCGAGGCTGACGGCCTTCCACACGGCACTGCCAGCAAGAAGAAACAGGGGTTCGGCAACACATCTTCGGGGGCTTCGATATGCGACAGGGTTTTACACGCGCCAGCTTCCTTTCAGGCCTTGCCGGCTTGGCCGCGGCGCCAGCCATGGCGCAGCAGCGGCCGCTGCGGATCGTGCTGCCCTATGCGCCGGGCGGGGTGGTGGACACGCTGGGCCGCGTGCTGGGCCAGGCGCTGGCGGAGACCGGCGGCATGTCCACGGTTGCCGATAATCGCCCCGGCGCGGGCGGGATGATCGGCACGGAGCATGTCGCGAAATCGACGCCGGATGGCACGACGGCGCTGGTGATGGACCCCGCCATCGTCATCAATCCGTCCCTGCAGGCGAATGTGCCCTATGACCTGTTCCGCGACCTCACCTGTGTGTCGATCGTCAGTTCCTCCCCGCTCGTCGTCGTGGCGGGGCCGAGCCAGCCCTTCAGCACGATGCAGGAGCTGGTGGCGCATGGCCGGGCGCGGCCGGGGCAGTTGAGTTTCGCCTCGGCGGGGGTGGGCACGACGCCGCATCTGGCGGGGGAATTGCTCAACCTGCGGACGGGGATCAATGCGTCGCACATTCCCTATCGCGGGATCGCGGCGGCGATGCCGGATCTCATGTCGGGGGCCGTGCCCTTCACCTTCAGCAGCATCGCCGGCGCGCGCGGGCTGATCGCGGATAATCGCCTCCGCGCCATCGCCACCACCGGCACGACGCGGCCTTCGAGCCTGCGCGATGTGCCGACCATGGTGGAAGCGGGCTTTGCCGATTTCGTCGTCGATCTCTGGCTTGGCGTCTTCGTGCCGTCCGCCACGCCGGCGGCGACGGTGGCTGCCCTGCAGGCGGCCTTGCAGGTGGCGCTGCGGCGGCCGGAGACGGCGACGGCCTTCGAGCGTGTCGGCGCCGAGGTGCGCTTCACCAGCACGGCGGAGTCCGAACGCACCCTGCGCGCGGAGTTCGCGATGTGGCGCAACCTGATCACCACCCAGCGCATCACCGCGGGTTGAGGAAACGGACCATGGTTCTTTCCCGTCGCGCCGCGTTGGCGGCACCCGCCGTGGTCATCGCCGGCCGGGCCTTCGCGCAGGGCGCGCGGCCGATCCGCCTGCTGGTGGGCTTCGCGCCCGGTGGCGCCGCGGATACCGTCGCGCGGCTGATCGCGCCGAAGCTCGGCGAGCATCTCGG
>CANJXD010000140.1 GCA_947478535.1 Acetobacteraceae bacterium | reverse complement strand
GGGGCGATCGAGGCCATCCTGTTCGACGAGGCGACGGGGATGGTGACAGAAGGGGCGGCGACGACCTTCTGGATCGTCGATGAGCAGGGCGCGATCCGCACCCGCTTCCTCGACCATGTGATCCTGCCGGGCTGCACGCGGGCGGCCCTGATGAAGGAGCTGGACCTGCTCGGCCTGCCCTATGACGAGCGGGAATTCAGCCTCGATGACGTGAAGCGCGCGCGGGAAGCCTTCATCACCTCCGCCACCTCCTTCGTGAAGCCGATCACGAAGATCGACGGTGCGCCGGTTGGCGATGGCACGGTGGGGCCGGTGGTGCGGCGGCTGTTCGATATCTTCGCGCGCCATGTGAAGGGCGATGTGCGGAACGCGGCCTGAGGGGCCTGTTTCGAAAGGCGCACCGCGATGAACAACCCCGCCTGCATCCTGTGGGACTGGGACAATACGCTGGTCGATGGCTGGGCGGCGATCGAGCACGGGTTGAACGTCACCTTCCGGGAATTCGGCATGCCGGAATGGGACCGCACCATGGTCCTCGCACGGGTGCGCGGGTCGCTCCGCGATACCTTCCCGGGCATGTTCGGCGATGAGTGGGAACGCGCGCGGGATGTGTTCTACACCGCCGTCCGGGCGTGCCACCTGGATGTCCTGAACCCGATGCCGGGCGCGGCGGAGGCGATCGCGGCGGCGGGGCGTCTCGCGCCGCAAGGGGTGGTGTCCAACAAGCAGGGGCCGCTGCTGCGGGCGGAAGCTGCGCATCTCGGCTGGGCGCGGCATTTCGTGACGCTGGTCGGCGCGGGGGATGCGAGCGCCGACAAGCCAGCCGCCGCACCGCTGCTGATGGCGTTGGAGGCCTGCGGCGTGAAGCCTGGGCCAGACGTCTGGTATGTCGGGGATACCGTGTTGGACATGCAGGCGGCGCGGGCGGCCGGATGTACCGCCGTGCTGATCGGCCATGCGCTGCATGATGGTGGCGTGGAGGCGGCGCGGCCGGATATAGTCTTCGCCGACGGCCATGCCATGGCCGTTACCTTCCGCGATCTTGCCAGGGGGTCTGCCCTTGGGGGACGCTGAGGTCACCCCCGGCCAGGTATCGGCAGAAGCCGCGCCGGCCAACAACAAGAAGGACCGACCCTCCGTGGCCGCCGAGAAGTCCCAGAACGTGCAGGATGTGTTCCTGAATCACGTTCGCAAATCGAAGACCCCGGTGACGATTTTCCTGGTGAACGGCGTAAAGCTGCAGGGAATCATTACCTGGTTCGACAACTTTTCCGTCCTGCTCCGCCGGGATGGACACACGCAACTGGTCTACAAGCACGCCATCAGCACTGTGATGCCAGGCGCCCCGATCATGCTGTTCGATGCGGCCGCCGCCGTCGCGGGTACGCCGACTGGGGCAGGCATGACCAGCGGGAGCATGGCCAGCGCGATGGCGTCGGAAGGTGCCGCCGCCCCGGCGCGGGAAGGCCGCCTCACCCTCGGCCGCGAGGTGACACCTGTCGGACCGCGCGACTAAGGGCCTGCCCGGCAAGGCTGGCGGCAAAGTGACCGGCGGCGGCCCGACCAGGGCCGCCGTCATCCTGCCGTTCGAGAAGCTGGCGCGCCCCGATGGGAACCGCGCGGCGGAAGCGAAGCTGGCGGAGGCGGTGGGGCTCACCGCCTCCATCGGGCTGACCATCCTGCACACCGCCATCCTGCCGCAGCGCGTCGTGCGGCCTTCCACCCTGCTCGGTGAGGGCCAGGTGGAGAGCATCCGCGAGGCCTGCGCGCGCCATGGCGTCAGCGTCGTGGTGGTCGATGCAGCCTTGTCGCCGGTGCAGCAGCGCAACCTTGAACGGGCCTGGGACGCCAAGGTCATCGACCGGACCGGGCTGATCCTGGAGATTTTCGGCGAACGCGCGGCGACGAAGGAAGGCGCGCTCCAGGTCGAATTGGCGCATCTGTCCTATCAGCGCACGCGGCTTGTCCGGTCCTGGACGCATCTGGAGCGCCAGCGCGGCGGCTTCGGTTTCCTCGGCGGCCCCGGCGAATCGCAGATCGAGATCGATCGCCGGCTGATCGATGACCGTATCATCCGGCTGAAGAAGGAACTGGAACAGGTGCGCCGCACGCGCGGCCTGCACCGCAGCGCCCGCCAGCGCGTGCCCTATCCGGTGGTGGCGCTGGTCGGCTACACCAATGCCGGCAAATCCACCCTGTTCAACGCGCTGACCGGCGCCGGCGTCTATGCGCAGGACCAGCTGTTCGCAACGCTCGACCCGACAATGCGGGCGATCCGCCTGCCCTCCGGCCGCACCGTGATCCTGAGCGATACCGTGGGCTTCATCTCCGACCTGCCGACGCAATTGGTGGAAGCCTTCCGGGCGACGCTGGAGGAAGTGGCCTCGGCCGACATCATCCTCCATGTCCGCGACGCCGCGCATCCCGACACCACCGCCCAGCGCAATGATGTGCTCAACGTGCTGGGCGACATGGCGGAAGACCCACACCCCACGCTCGACGCGGCCTGGCAGGGCCGGGTGGTGGAGGTGCTGAACAAGGCGGACCTGCTGGGGGGCGTCGAGCAGGTCCCGGAGATCATGGGCGCGATCGCCGTGTCTGCCCTGACCGGGGACGGGCTGGATGGGGTGCGCGCGGTGCTGGATGCGCGCCTCGCCGCGGGGCTGGAAACCACGGAATACCGGATCGCGCCCGGCGACGGTGGCAGCCTCGCCTGGCTGTATGAACATGGCGAGGTACTGGTGCGGGAAGATGCGGAGGACGCGATCCGCGTCACCGTCCGCATGCGCCCGGCCGACCGGGCGCGATGCGAACAGCGGGGACAGTGATGCGTTTCGATGCCAAGGCCGCCAGCGCGGTCGCGACCCTGCTGCGCGACGCCTCGCGGGCCGAGATCATGCCGCGCTTCCGCAAGCTGGCGCCCGGGACGGTGCGGACCAAGTCCGGGCCGCTCGACCTGGTGACGGAGGCCGATGAGGCGGCGGAGCGGGTGATCGAGGCAGGGCTGAAGCGGCTGTTCCCGGGTTGTGTCGTGGTGGGAGAGGAAGGCACGGCGGCGGATGCGGCCCTGCTGCTGAAGCTGGCCGATGCGGACCTCGCCTTCGTGGTGGACCCGGTGGACGGCACGGCCAATTTCGCCGCCGGCGTGCCGCTGTTCGGCTGCATGGCGGCCGCCTTCGTGAAGGGGGAGGTCGTCGGCGGCTGGATCCATGATCCGCTGGGCGATGACACATCCATCGCGTTGCGGGGGGAGGGCGCCTGGGTCGAGGACGGGGCGGGTCTGCGGCTTGGCGCCCTGAAGGTCGCGGAACCGGCGCCGGTCTCCGGCATGGTGGGGGCGGTTTCCTGGGGCTACATGCCGGCGGCGATGAAGGCGCGCGCCGTCTCCCGCCTGCCAAGGCTGGCGGGCACGCTGAACTATCGCTGCGCGGCGCATGAGTATCGCCTGGTGGCGAGCGGGCACGCGCATCTGCTGGTCTATAACCGGCTGATGCCCTGGGACCATGCGCCGGGTTGGCTGATCCACCGGGAAGCCGGGGGGTATTCCGCGCGGTTTGACGGCAGCGAGTATCTCGGCGGGCACCACACCGGCGGCGGGCTGATCTGCGCGCCCGACCTCGCTTCCTGGGAAGCCGCGCGCGCGGTGCTGTTCGACGACTGACCCCATGGCAGACAAACCGGACGAACCGGACGACGAGGACGAAGGCCCCGCCGGCCTGCCCCCCGGCACCCCCTTCTATATGACGCCAGCCGGCCACGCTGCGCTGCGCGAGGAACTTCGGAAACTCTGGGATGAGGAACGGCCGAAGGTGGTCGAGGTCGTCTCCTGGGCGGCGGGGCTCGGCGACCGTTCGGAGAATGCGGACTACCAATACGGCAAGCGCCGGCTGCGCCAGATCGATGGCCGCGTGCGCTTCCTCCGCAAGAGGCTGGAGAAGGTGCAGGTGGTGGACCCCGCGGCGCAGACCCGGCGGGACCAGGTGTTCTTCGGCGCGACCGTCACCTACGCCCGCCTGTCAGACGACCAGGAAGTGACCATCACCATCGTCGGCGTCGATGAGGCGGATGCCGATGCCGGGCGGATCGCCTGGATCGCGCCAGTCGCCCGGTGCCTGCTGGGGGCGACGGTAGGGGACACGCGGAGGTTGCGGACACCTGCGGGGGCGGAGGCGCTGGAAGTGGTCGCTATCGCCTATCCGACCACGGTTTCTCGATAAATTTCCTTACAACACCAGGGCGAGAAAGCGTAAATTACCTCTTGCCAAGCGCATCCAAGACGTTCAAAAATTAATCCGTTACGATGGTTTTTAAGCGTCGAGAGTGGATTCAATGGGCGCAGAGGCAATGGGCACCAATACCTATGCGGGCAAGGAACGCCGGCGCTGGCCGCGGAACCTGCCGGAAAATCTCGGCTACTGGGCCAGCGCGCTGGCGGTGACCGGGGCCTGGACCGGCATGATCGGCTTGGCGGGCAACTACCCCGCCGGCGTGCATCTGACGCTTTCGGCCCTGCCGCTGATGGGCGCGGCCTGGGGGCACGCCATGGGCTTCGGCCGCGCCACGGTGGAGGTGGAGCAGGACAGCAACCTGAACACCATCCCGGCGGCGACGATGGTGGTGCGCGCCAAGGTGCCGCCACGCCAGGGGCCGCCACCGTCCGGCCTGCCGCGGTGGCGCCTGGAAAACCAGGGCTTCGCGAGGCCCATTCGCGCCGCCTGAAAAAGGCCGAGCGCGACGGGGCTTATATCCATCATTCGCGGCGGTGATTCGCCGCCGTGAGGGTTCCATCCCATCTCCTGCGCAACCCCGACGCAGGAGACACCCATGCCCATCGCCGACCCCACCAACCCCCTCCCGCCCGGGCTAGAGATGGTTCTGCTGCCTCGGGCCCATGACATCGGCGGCTTCGAGGTGCGCCGCGCCCTGCCGGCGCGGGAACGCCAGATGGTTGGCCCCTTCATCTTCTTCGACCAGATGGGCCCCGGCGAGTTCCTGACCGGGCAGGGGGTGGATGTCCGCCCGCATCCGCATATCGGGCTTTCCACCGTCACCTATCTGTTCGAGGGCGAGATCGAGCATCGGGACAGCCTCGGCACCACGCTGCCGATCGCGCCCGGGGATGTGAACTGGATGACGGCGGGGCAGGGGATCGTGCATTCCGAACGCACAGGCCAGGCCCGCCGCGCCGGCCCGCACCGCCTGGCCGGGATCCAGTCCTGGGTCGCGCTGCCGAAGGCGCATGAGGAAGCGGCGCCGGCCTTCCGCCACCACGGCAAGGCGAGCCTGCCGGTGGCGGAGGATGCGGGCGTGACGCTGCGCCTGATCGCTGGCACGGGCTGGGGGATGGCGGCGCCGGTTTCCGTCCTGTCGGACCTGTTCTACGCCGATGCCGTGCTGGCCCCCGGGGCCGCCATGCCGATGCCGGACCAGCATGAGGAACGCGCGGCCTATGTCATGGATGGCAGCGTGGAGGTGGCGGGCGTGGCCTTCGAGGCCGGGCGGATGCTGGTCTTCCGCCCCGGGGATGCGATGAGCCTGCGGGCTGGGCCAGTCGGTGCCCGGTTGCTGCTGCTCGGCGGGGCGACGATGGACGGGCCGCGCTTTCTCTACTGGAACTTCGTCGCTTCCTCCCGCGACCGGATCGAGGCGGCGAAGGAATCCTGGGCACGGGACCGCTTCGGCGTGGCTGTGCCGGGGGAGAGCGAGTGGATTCCACTGCCGGAGAAGCGCGTCGTGCGGGCGGTGTCCGGCGAGGAGTGAGGCCGCCTCTCCCCCATCTCAAAATCAATCGTTGCTCACTTGATCGACAAACCCCACCGCTTGGTTGCGACCATGGACAAGAGGAAATCGTCCAACTCGGGGAACCCAACCGGGTGCCGATGCGATACGAGGTTTCGAGGGTGACGATACTCTCTCCCCTCGCAGTGGTGCCGACCTCATCGAGGGTGGCGATGGCTTCGACACGATGGTGGCTCGGGGGACGACCTCCTGCTGCTCATCGGCGGCGGATCCGCCACGGGCGGCGAGGGGGCCGACATCTTCGCCTTCGAGGACCGCCCCCTGTGGCCCGACCATGATCAGCGACTTCACCTCGGGCGAGACAGCGTGTCGCGGTGCTGTTCGGCGCGCCAGACCTGCAGGTGGCGGATATCGACTACGGCTTCAGCCCGTTCTGAACGCCTGTCCGCTTCGAGAAAACGGCCGGCACCCCTCGGGGTCCGGCCGTTTTCTTGTGCCCGGCAGGGCTTTGTAAAGGCGATTTACAAGACTGGCGGATCGCCGGCAGCAATGGGCGGCGATGTCGTAGCGCTACGAGATGAGCTGTCGTGGTTGGGTGATCTTGTAAATCCGATTTACAAATTGCGGATCAGCGCCGTTCGGCGGATTTCACGGCCTGCCAGGCGGCTTCCATCTCCGCCAGGGAGACATCCGCCGGCGCCTTGCCCTCCGCCGCCAGGCGGGCTTCCACGCCGTTGAAGCGACGTTCGAACTTGGCGTTGGCGGCGGCGAGGCAGACCTCCGGGTCCAGGTCCAGTTTGCGGGCCAGGTTCACCATGACGAAGAACAGGTCCCCCAGTTCATCCGCTTGGCGAGCCTTGTCCATGGCGGGGAGTTCGGCGCGAAGCTCCGCCGCTTCCTCCTCCAGCTTGTCGAGGACGGCGCCGGGCTCGGGCCAGTCGAAGCCGACACGGGCGGCGCGGCGGGAGATCTTCAGGGCGCGGGTGAGGGCGGGCAGGGTGTGCGGCACCCCGGCCAGCACCCCGGTTTCAGCCCGGGCGGCGCGCTCGGCCTGCTTCTGGACCTCCCACGCCGCGGTCTGGGTCTCGGCGTCGCGGGTCTCGGCATCGCCGAACACATGCGGGTGGCGGCGGATCATCTTGGCGGCGATCGCCTGGGCGACCTCGGCGAAGCCGAAATGCCCGGCCTCGGCCGCCATCTGCGCGTGATAGACGACCTGGAACAGCAGGTCGCCCAATTCGTCCATCAACTGCGGAAAATCCGGGCCGCGCGCGATGGCGTCCGCGACCTCATAGGCTTCCTCGATGGTGTAGGGCGCGATGGTCGCGAAATCCTGCACACGATCCCAGGGGCAGCCATCGGGGGCGCGCAGCCGCGCCATGATATCGAGCAGGCGCAACAGGGAAGCGGCGGGATCGGGCATGGCGGCGGGACGACTCCGGAGGGGCTGGCGATGCCGCTGGGCGCGGGGATGGGCGACGGGTCCATCGGCATCGCCTATCGGCGGGATAGGCGGATCGGTATGGCCGGGCCGCGCCGATCGCGGTAGCCTTTTTGCCTCCCTATCGTGAGCGTCCGCCGCCTTGGGCCGCCCGCGCCGACCGTTGCCCTGGCCCCGGTGTAGCGGACCCGTTGGCCGCCCCTTTGCAGGACGCCGCATGCCCGATCGTGCTTCGAGGAAGCCCTCCATCACCCGCCTGGATGACGCTGCGCTGCGCCAGGTGACGGGGGGCTCCGCGCTCCCCCTGCCGTTTGAAGTCCACAATGCGGCGACGGGGGGCAGTTATGTTTACCTCGGCAGCGGCAATGATGTCGTCCATGCCGGGCGCGGGGTGGACGTTCTCCGGGGCAATGCCGGCAATGACCAGCTTTTCGGCGAAGGCGGGGATGATCAGCTGCTCGGCGGGCTCGGCGATGATGTGCTCGATGGCGGCGATGGCAACGACATCATCCAGGACGATGCCGGCAACAATACCGTGGCTGGAGGCGCTGGTTCGGACTTGATCGGGCTGGGCGGCAGCGCCAGCAGCGTGGTCGATGGCGGCACCGGCAACGATACGATCTTCGGTACCCTTGGGAATGATCAGATCACGGGCGGGGAGGGTGATGACATCGCCGTCGGCGGCCATGGCGACGACACCTACATCTGGGGGCCTGGCCAAGGGGTGGACCAGTTCAGTGGCGCGGCGGGCCAGGACACGCTGCGGCTGGACGGCGTGAGCTTCGAGACGCTGCAGCAAAGCCTGACGCTGGAACAGCCGGGCCTGACGCTCCACCAGGATGCGGAGACCGGCGCGGTGACCTGCCTCGACGCCAACGGCAAGCCGGCGAGCTTCGATGGCGTGCTCGTCCTCGGCACGGACAAGCTGACCTTCTCCGGTGTCGAACGGATCATCCTGATGCCGGCGTGAGGCACGCAAAAAGGCGCCTGGGGGGACATCCACGCCATAGTTCCGCATATCCGCCAGCGAGCATCCGGCGCTAACGTCCCGGGACCGAACCTGGAGGAAACGCCCATGCGCCGCTTGCTTGCCGCCTTCGCCCTTGCCGTCCCCTTGCTGGCCCCCGCCCAGGCGCCGGCCCAGAGCCTGCGCGCCATCAACACCGGGGGCGTACAGGGTGCCTATCACACGCTGTTCTGCCCACCCGTCGCCGCGGCGCTCCAGCAGGCCTATTTCACGGGTATGGCTGCACGCCGAGCCGCGGCACGGTGGAGAATATCGACCGCAGCCTGACGACTCCGCCGATGATCGGCTTCGCGCAGCTCGACGTGTTCGCGCTGGAAGCCAGCCGCCGGCCAGCGGAATTCGCCAACCTGACCGTGATCCGCCAGGACATCGCCTGCGAGGGGCTGTGGATGGTCACCCGCAACGAAGCCCTGAACAATTTTGGCGAGGTGCTGGGCCTGGCCCGGCGCATTCCCTTCATCCTGCCCGCCCAGGGCTCCGGCGCCGCGGCCAGCTTCGCCTTCCTGATGCAGGGGGACCCGGAGGGGCTCGGCCGGGCACAACCCAACAATATCAGACACCTGGCTGATGCGACCGCGGTGATCAACGCGGTGGCGGGGGCCAATGACGGCGCCGTGGGTTTCTTCGTGCAGTTCGCGGACCCGCAGAACGCCAATATCCGCCTGATGGTGGAAAAGAACCTCCGCATCATCCCGGTGGTGAGCCGGGAGATCATCCGCAGCCGGGTGGGCGAGCAGGCCGTCTATGAGGTGCGGACCTTCACCCTGGCGGGCGGCGGTATCTTTGCCCGGCCGCGGGAACTGACCACGGCCTGCACACCGGTCTCCATCTTCGCCGGCACGCCGGAAGCGGTGGCCCGGCTCGGCAAGGGCGGCACGGCGGATGACCAGCGGGAGTTGATCGAGCGCGTGCGGTCCGTGCCGGCGGCGCGGTTGCTGCCGCAGGAAGATCGCATCGCACGCCTGATCTCGGGCGCCCGGCGCCTGACGACCCAGGCGGCGGAGGATATGGCGACAGCGGCGGATGCGGCCAAGCGCGCGATCCAGACCCGGATGGGGAACTGAGGCGCGGGGAGGAGCGCGGCGCCGGAGACGGCGCCGCGCTTTCCCATGCGATATCCACAGATCCAATTGCCGCATAAGATGTATTATGGAAAAATCAGAGCATGGGGACAAGCCGGTGGATGGCCGGCGCCGCGGGCTCAGTCAGCGATGTCGAGCACCAGGCCGTCATGCGCGGGCTCGACGCCCGCCGGCAGGTTCGCCGTCATCCAGCCGTGGCAGAGATCGGTGCCCATATGCGTCAGCACAGTCCGCCGCGGCTTCAGCCGCGCCACCCACTCCAGCACCTGGCCGATATTGGCGTGCACGGGGTGCGGCTTGCGCTGGAAGCAGCCGATGACCCAGGTATCCAGGCCCTCCAGCGCCGCCAAGCTTTCCTCCGGCAGAGACACGACATCGGTGGAATAGGCAAAGCGGCCAATGCGAAAGCCCAGGGTTTCCATCACCCGGTGGTCCTGCCGGAACACCCGGACCGGCATCCCGGCCATGGCAACCGTCTCCCCCGGTGCGACCGCGCGCGGTGTCAGCGCCGGGCGGAAGAAACCGGGTGGCGTCGGCGGGCGGAAGGCATAGTCGAAGCGCGCGCCGAGCATGGACAGCGTGGTGTAGCTACCGAACGTGTCCAGCGCCGCGCCCTTGATGCGGTTGACCAGACGCAGATCATCGATGCCGAGCACGTGGTCGGCGTGGGAATGGGTGAAGACCACCGCATCCAGCCGGCCTGTCCCGGTCGCCAGAAGCTGCTGGCGGAGATCTGGCCCGGCATCGATCAGCAATCGTTGCTGATTCGCACTTTCCACGAGAGCCGACGTCCGGGTCCGGCGGTTGCGCGGGTTGCTGGGGTCGCAGGCCCCCCAATCGCCCCGGCCATCCGCGCCCCCGATCAGCGGCACGCCGCCTGAGCCGCCACAGCCCAGCAGCGTGACGCGCAGCATCCCTCAGCCGGCTTTCGCGCGGGGAAAAAGCCGCCGGAAATTGCCGGTGGTGAGATCGGCGAGCCCAGCCAGCGACAGGCCCCGCACCTCCGCCAGCCTGGCGGCGGTATGAGCGACATAGGCGGGCTCGCAGCGCTTGCCGCGCAGCGGCACGGGGGCGAGATAGGGGCTGTCCGTCTCCACCAGCAGGCGTTCGGCCGGGACCTCCGCTGCCATGTCCCGGATGGTGTCGGACTTCGGGAAGGTCAGCATGCCGCTGAAGGAGATGTAGCCGCCGAGGCCGAGCGCGGTGCGCATGAGATCGACGCCGGAGGAGAAGCAGTGGAGCAGAAAGGGGAAGGCCCCTGCCCCATATTCCTCCACCAGGATCGCCGCGATATCCGCATCGGCATCCCGCGCATGGATCACCAGCGGCAGGCCGGATTGGCGGGCGGCATGGATATGCGCGCGGAAGCCTTCCTGCTGCACCGGGCGCGGCGACTTGTCATAGAAATAGTCGAGCCCGGATTCACCGAGCCCGATGATCCGGGGATGGTCGGCCTCGGCCAGCAATTCCGCGACGGTCGGAATCGGGCGTTCCCCGGCATTGTGGGGGTGGATGCCGACGGTGCCCCAGATGTCGCTTTGCCGGGTGATGATGTCCCGGACCGTCGCCGCCTGCTCGCCGAGCCGGGTCCCGATGGTGACCATCTCCGCGACGCCAGCGGCGCGGGCGCGGGCGATGACGGCGTCCTGCTCCTCGCCCTGGAAATGGTCGAGGTGGCAGTGGCTGTCGATGAGGTGCAGGGTCACGCGGCCGTCTCGACCTTCTTGAACAGCGGCGCCGGCGCCGGCAGCACCAAGCCACCGGGCAGCGGGGTGCCGAGGTGTTCAAGGCCCCTCGCCTCCTGCGGCACCGCGAGCTGGTCCAGCAGCGCCGCCATGGTGGTGGGCATGAAGGGTTGCAGCACGGTGGCAAGCGCGCGGAGCGTGTCGTGCAGCATCCGCAGCACGGCTTCCATGCGGGGAATGTCCGTCTTCTTCAGCGCCCAGGGGGCCTCGACGGTGATGTAGCCATTGGCTTCCCGGGCCAGCGCCATGACGGCTTCGAGCGCCAGGTGGAATTCCTGGCGATCGAGATGCGCCCCGACCGTGACCGGCAGCGCCTCCACCAGCGCGGCGAGCCCGATGTCGCTCGGTGCACGGGGGGCGGCGGCCGGCAACGTCGCCTCGCAGTTCCGCTGGATCAGCGACAGCGTGCGGTTGGCCAGGTTGCCCAGCGCGTT
>CANJXD010000139.1 GCA_947478535.1 Acetobacteraceae bacterium | reverse complement strand
TCATCGTCCTCCGGCATCGCGGGCTTCTTCGCGTCCTTGTCCCAGAAGGTGGTCAGGAAGGTCAGAAGGTTGCGGGCATAGAGGGCGGAGGCGGCGGCGGGGATGCGGCCGGGCCAGTTCGTATAGCCCAGGATCTTCACGCCATTCGCCGTGACGGTCATCTGGCCGGGCGTGGTCACCGCGACATTGCCGCCAGCATCGGCCGCGATGTCCACGATCACGCTGCCGGGCTTCATGCTCTCGACCATCGCAGCGGTCACAAGGGTCGGCGCCTTGCGGCCCTGCACCAGCGCCGTGCAGATGACGATGTCCTGCTTGGCGATGTGGGCGGCGACGACCTTGGCCTGCTCGGCGTAGAAATTGGCGGAAAGCTGCTTGGCATAGCCGCCCGCGGTCTGCGCCGCCTTGCTTTCCTCATCCTCATAGCCGACGAAGCTGGCGCCGAGGGACTTGATCTCCTCCTTCGCCGCCGGCCGGACGTCGGTGGCGGACACCCGCCCGCCGAGGCGCCGCGCCGTGGCGATGGCCTGCAGCCCGGCGACGCCCGCGCCCATGACGAAGACATTGGCGGCGCTGATCGTGCCGGCCGCCGTCATCAGCATCGGGAAGGCCTTGTCATAGGCGCCCGCGGATTCGACCACCGCGCGGTAGCCCGCGAGATTGGCCTGGGAGGAGAGCACGTCCATCGACTGCGCGCGGGTGATGCGCGGCGCGAGTTCCATGGAGCAGGCATCGATGCCGGCCGCGGCGAAGGCGTCCGCCATGGCGCGGTCCGCCTGCAGCGTGCCGATCAGCACGGCGCCACGCGGGATCAGGGCGAGTTCATCGACCTCACCCTCCCCGGCCGCAAGCGGCGCGCGGACCTTCAGCACCAGCCCGGCACCGGCCAGCGCCGTCGCGGCATCGGCCGTGACGGTGGCGCCCGCTTCGGCATACTGCGCATCCGGGATGCCGGAGGCATCGCCCGCGCCAGCCTCGATCGCCACCGAACAGCCGAGGCCGATCAGCTTCTTGATTGTGTCGGGCGTGGCGGCAACCCGTGTTTCCGCCGCACGCCGTTCGCGCAAGACCGCTACGCGCATAGATCGACCCCCATCTTCGGCCAAAGTGGCGGCCATATGAAGGCGGCATGGCAGTCTGACAAGGAGAAGTCCAGAAAAGCCTGTCACGAGCACCGCGCCGCCCGTGCCGCGCGGGATGCTTCCCCGCCGCTGCGGGATGGATCATGCTCGGCGGATGTTGATCCGCGATCTTCTCGATGGTGCCTGGCTGGCGGTCAGCCAGCCCATGCACGCCCTGGTTTCCGGCCAGATGCTGCGCGCCTGGGGCGCCCCCGGCTTCGCCCTGCCCGAGCCCTTCGAGGACGTGGTGACAGCCGCGGCCCAGCACGATGTCGGCTGGATGGGGTGGGAGGCGGCGCCGACGCTCGACCCCGCCACCGGCCGCCCGCACGTCTTCCGCGCCGTGGGAGCGCGACTCCACGCGCCGATGTGGGCGGACGGCGTGGCCCGCGCGACAGCGAACTGGGGCCCCTGGGTGGGGCTGCTGGTCAGCCGCCATGGCAGCCTGATCTACGCCCGCTACGACGACCGCCACCAGGACCACGCTGAGGACGGCCCCGCAGCCCGGCATTACCGCGAAAGCCAGGCCGTGGTGCAGGCCGCATTGATGGAGCGGATCGGCGCGACCCCAGCGCAGGCGGAGACTGCCTCTGCGCTGGTGGCGGTGGTGGATGCGCTGAGCCTCGCGGTCTGTGGCGGGATTGCCACCATGGGCGGTGTCGGCCAGGCGCCGATGGCGGATGGCACGCTGGCGCCGCTGGCGCTGATGGAAGGCGACGGCGTGCTGGCCATCAGCCCTTGGCCCTTCGCCGTGGCGGAGGTGCGGCTTTCCTGGCACGGCAAGCGCTTCGCCGCCGGCCAGAAATGGATGACCGAGACGGCGATGCGCGCGAGCTTCGCCGCGGCGCCGACCGTGGCGCTGACAGCACGGCTGGTGCGCGGCTGAGAGGCCGCGGCGCCCCTCAGATCAGCAGGATCTTGTCGCCCAGCACCTGCCAGCCCGCGGGTTCGCGGATCATGCCAAGCGGGTCGTACTGGCCGAAAATCCGGGTCAGGCCGCGCCGCGCCAGCAATTCGACGAAGATGCGCGTGGCAGGGCCCTCCGCCTTGCCGCCGCCACCGAAGTGGGAACCGAGCACCTGTTCCTGTAGGCACGCCAATGGATGGCCATCGCCGTCATCAGGCAGGTGTTGGAGGCCGTCATCTTGATGCCCATCTTCACCACCGCCGCGGCGACGCCCACCGGCAGAGACGCCGCCGGCACCAGCGCCGCCGCCGTCTGCCCGCCGCGGATCGCGAGCTTGGCGACCTTGATGGCCATGATGACGTTGAGCCAGTTCGATATGGTCTGGGTCTGCCGGTAGGTGCGCGCCATCAGGCCCAGATGCATCAGATGCGCGGCAGTGGAGCCGGAGGCATTGCCATGCACCACCACATCCAGCGCATTGACGCCGCCGGTGCCGGCGGAGGCTGCCACGCCGATCAGGCTGAGTGAGGTGGACCCCATCCCCTTCCAGACCCGGCTGGCCATATAGGCCTCGGTCAGCGGGCAGGGCACGGGATCGTCATGGCCATTGGCGATGAACATCGGGTTGGGGATGGCCGGCGTCTCACCGGAGTTCATGAAACTCGCGAAGATGTTGGCGCCACCCGCCAGCGCCCCGCCGGCGCTGCCGCCGGTCGCGCCATCGATGATGGCGCCGAGCATATCCGCCAGCAGCAGGGAATAGCCGGTGCCGTCAGACCCGCCGATGGCCCCCACCGCCTGCGCCTTCTGCCGGTAGAAATCCTTCACGGCCGCTGTCGTGGCGACGATCTGCGATTTCGGCATGGCCTCGCTCTCCCTTTATCCTTCCAGCAGAGAACGGAGCGCGGCGAGACGGAAGGCGGATAATGAGATCATGAAGAAATTGTTAGAAATTTCTCCGATGGCTCAGCGGAGGCTTGGTCCCCCAGGCGGCCTGCAGGCCGCCGGCTTGGTCCCTCAGGCGGCCCGCAGGCCGCCGGCTTGGTCCCTCAGGCGGCCCGCAGGCCGCCGGCTTGGTCCCTCAGGCGGCCCGCAGGCCGCCGGCTTGGTCCCTCACGCGGCCCTCAGGCCGCCAAGCGCCTCGCCGATCCGGCCGTTCAACGCCGCGCCCTGTTCGGTGACCGCGCTGCTGATCGCCTGGAGGTCCTGCACCGCGCTGGTGGTGGCATCCACGCCACGGGTCAGTTGCAGCACGGCGTCCGAGACCTGCGTGGTCCCCGCCGCGCCCTGGGAGGCACTGCGGGCGATTTCCTGCGTCGCGGCGCCCTGTTCGGTGACGGCAGAGGCGATGGACTGGGCGATGCCGTCCATCTCCTTCACCACCAGGCCGATGCTCTGGATGGCCTCCACGGCACCGCGGGTGGCAAGGCGGATCTGCTCGATCTGCTGGCCGATCTCCTCGGTCGCCTTGGCGGTCTGCCCGGCCAGCACCTTCACTTCCTCCGCGACCACAGCGAAGCCCTTGCCAGCCTCGCCGGCGCGGGCGGCCTCGATGGTGGCGTTCAGCGCCAGCAGGTTGGTCTGGCCGGCGATATCGCCGATCAGCCGCACCACATCGCCAATCTTGGCAGCGCTGTTCGTCAGCCCGCCCACGGCACCATCGGCGCGCTTCACTTCTGTGACGGCACGGGTGGCGACGGAGGCCGCCTGTTCGACACGGCGGGCGATCTCGCTGACCGAGGCGGAGAGTTCCTCGGTCGCGGCGGCGACGGTCTGCACATTCTCGCTCGCCCGGCTAGCCCCCGCGGAGACGGCGCCGACCTGGGTGGAAGCATCCTCCGCCGTGCCGCGCAGGGTGCGGGTGGCGGTTTCCAACTCGCCGGCGGAGCGGCCAAGACCATGGACGATACCGCTGACGGCGGACTCGATCGCATCGGCGGCGCGGCCGGTCGCCTGCCGGCGCTGCACTTCAGCCTGGGTGCGCAGCGTGGCGGCTTCCGCCTCCAGCGCCTTCGCCTCCCGCAGCCGGTCCAGCAGTACGGCGGCGGCGGTGGCGATGCGGCCGACCTCGTCGCCCTTCGCGGCCGGAAGGGTCACGGCATCGAGCCGGCCTTCGGCCATCAGGTCGATGGCGGCGGTCAACTGGCCGAGCGGGCCGGAAACGGTGGCGCGCACACGCCAGAGGATCAGCGCCAGCACCAGCGCCACGGCGAGCGCCGTGCCGATGAGGAGCTGGACCGCGCCATCGCGGCTCGCCTGCGTCATCGCCGAGACCCGCGAATCCAGCGTCGTGGCCAGCGTGGTATTGAGCTGGTCCAGGCCCCGGTTGAAGGCTTCCCGCACCGTGCGGTTCTGTTCATTGTTGCCGAGGCGGTCGGCGGCCTCGCGGCCCTGCTCGACACCGACGCGGGCGAGTTCGGTGCGCATCCGCAGGAAGCCCTGCACCGCGTCATCGGTCGTGGTGGCGAGGCTGACCAGCGAGGCCGGCAGCAGCCCACGCAGCGTCCGCCAATCCTGGTCGACGTTGCGCAGATGGCCGGTGAGGTTGCCGGCGAAACGCTCCGCCTGGGTACGATCCGCCGCGAGGTAGAGGCCTCGGCTTTCCATGACGGTGGCGTAGATGGACGCGCGCAGCGCCTCGATCAGCGGCCGCGCGGCTTCGGCCTGGCGGAGGGCGACGAGTTGCTCCGCCTTGGTGCGATCCATCTCATAGGCGCCATAGGCGCCACCGAGCGCGGTGGCGCCGAGCAGCGAGGCGAGGATGAGAAAGCGGGCACCGATGCCCCGGAAAGCCGCA
The DNA here is from genome assembly GCA_947478535.1 of Acetobacteraceae bacterium. The sequence goes on along the minus strand of CANJXD010000139.1, from coordinate 6,717 downwards.
AACATGGTCGAATGCCTCATGACACGAGGTCATAGAGAGCAACGACTTCGTTGCTGGCTTGTGAGTCGGGCAGCTCGCGAGTCGAAATTCAACCGCCGGTTGAAGCTCCCGGCGGTACCCCGGCGGCGGCGACGGCCGCGGCCTGGCGGTCCGCCACCGCCTTCTCGGAAAAATCCTCCACCAGTTCCATGAACAGGCGATGCCAGTTGGCCTGGGCGCGAAGGCGGAAGAAGACGCTGCCGAGGCCGATTGCGGCGCGGTCCATCAGCGGGAATTCGCGGGGGATCTTCACGCCGCCGGTGCGCTTCAGCCCCTCATGCACGGTCTGGGCGACCTTGCGGCCATAGCTCGGGTCATCGCCGGGGGTGATGGAGCGGACGCGGTCCTCGACCAGGGGTTCATACAGGAACCGCGCCCAGAGGCTCAGCACCTCCATCGTCTCCTTGGACAGGTTGCGGAAACCCCAGATGCCGTAGGCGTGCTCGGCCTTGGCGATGTCATGGTCGCGCACCGCCTCGTACAGCATCACCACGCCGGTCACGAAGCTGGCGGGGAAGATGCGGATGACGCCGAAATCGAGCAGGTTCACGCCATGCCCGACCTCCGCATCCTCCCGCACCTGGTAGTTGCCGAGGTGCGGGTCCCCGTGGATGACGCCGTAGCGGTAGAAGGGCACATACCACGCGCGGAACAGCGCACGGGCATAGGCATTGCGCTCCTCCTCCCCCGGGTCTTCCTCGAGCCGGCGGAGGATGGGGCGGCCTTCGAGCCAGGACATCGTCAGCAGGCGCTTGGTGGTGAGCTCCGGCACCAGCTTCGGCACGACGACGCCCGGCGTGCCGGCGAGCATGGCGCCGTAGAGCTTGAGGTGCGAGGCCTCCCGCTCATAGTCCAACTCCTCCCGCAACCGGGCGGCCATCTCGTTATAGGCTTCCGCATTGTCCAGCGTGTTGTCCATGCGCCGGTAGACGCTCATCGCCATCTTGAGCTGGCGGAGATCGGCTTCGACGACGGAGGGCATGTCCGGGTATTGCAGCTTGCAGGCGACATCGCGGCCGTCATGCAACGTCGCGCGGTGGACCTGGCCGAGGCTGGCGGCGGCGACGGCTTCCTGGCCGAAGGTCTTGAAGCGGGACTGCCAGGCGGGGCCCAGTTCGCCCTGCATACGGCGGCGCACGAAAGGCCAGCCCATGGCCGGCGCGTTCGATTGCAGCGTCGCCAGTTCCTGGGCGTATTCCTCCGGCAAGGCTTCCGGGACGGTGGACAGGAACTGCGCCACCTTCATCAGCGGCCCCTTCAACCCGCCAAGGATCTGCTTCAGATCCTCCGCATGGGCGGCCTTGTCGGTCTTGATGCCGAGGAAACGCTCCCCGGCCACGCGGGCGGCGATGCCGCCCACGGCGCCGGAAGTGCGGACCATGCGCCGCACCTCGCCGAACAGAGTCGATTGCTTGGGATCATCAGCCATTATGGTCAGGTGGCCTCTTGCTCAAGCTCGTCAATGAAGCCGCTGAGCACATCGAGCCCCTTGCGCCAGAAAGCCGGGTCCGAGGCGTCGAGGCCGAAGGGGGCGAGCAATTCCTTGTGCCGCTTCGTCCCGCCGGCCTTCAGCATCTCCAGGTATTTTTCCTGGAAGCGCGGATGGCCTTCGCGGAACACGCCGTACAGCGCATTCACCAGGCAATCCCCGAAGGCGTAGGCATAGACGTAGAAGGGCGAGTGCACGAAGTGCGGGATATAGGCCCAATAGACGCTGTAATCCGGCGTGAAGTCGAAGGCCGGGCCGAGGCTTTCGGTCTGCACCTGCATCCAGATCTCACCGATCCGCTCATGCGCCACCTCACCCTTGCGGCGTTCCTCATGCAGCAGCGTCTCGAAGCGGTAGAAGGCGATCTGGCGGACGACGGTGTTCAGCATGTCCTCCACCTTGCCGGCGAGCAAAGTGCGCCGGCGGCGGGGGTCGGTCTCGGCGTCGAGCACCGCGCGGAAAGTCAGCATCTCCCCGAACACACTGGCCGTCTCGGCCAGCGTCAGCGGCGTGGAGGACATCAGGTAGCCCTGGTCGGCCGCCAGCACCTGGTGGACGCCGTGGCCCAGTTCATGGGCGAGCGTCATCACGTCCCGCGCCTTGCCGTGGTAGTTCAGCAGCAGATAGGGGTGCGCCGAGGGCACCGTCGGGTGGGCGAAGGCGCCGGATGCCTTGCCATCGCGCAAGGCCGCGTCGATCCAGGGCTTCTCGAAGAAGGGTGCCGCCAGGCGTTCGAGGTCCGGGCTGAAGGCGCCATAGGCGGCGCGGACGCGGCTGACCGCATCGGGCCAGGGAATGGTGCCGTCCGAATCATCCGGCAGGGGCGCGTTGCGGTCCCAATGCATGAGCTTCGGCAGGCCGAGCCACTTCGCCTTCATCGCGTAATAGCGGTGCGACAGGCGGGGGAAGCTTTCGCGCACGGCGGCGACGAGGGCGTCCACCACCGCATCCTCCACCATATTGGCGCGGTTGCGGGCCGAGGTGGGGCGCGGGTACTGGCGCCAACCGTCGACAATCTCCTTGTCCTTCGCCAGCGTATTCGTGATCAGCGAGAACAGCCGGATATTGTCGCCGAAGGCCGCGGAGACACCCTTCGCCGCCGCCGCGCGCACATCACGGTCCCGGTCCGACAGCTTGTTGAGCGCGGACGAGACGGTCAGTTCCTCCCCGGCCACGGTCACGCGCATATTGGCCGTCGTCTCATCGAACAGGCGGTTCCAGGCGGCGCGGCCCGTCACCTCCTTTTCGTGCAGCAGCTTTTCGAGATCGTCGGACAGCTGGTGGTCGCGGAAGACGCGGAGGTCACGCAGCCAGGGCTTCCAGCGCGTGAGCGCGGCGGAGCCGGCGTATTTCTGGTCCAGCACCGCATCGTCGAGGCGATTGATCTCGAGCGTCAGGAACAGCAGGTGGCTGCTGATCGTCGTCACCCGTTCCTGCAAGGTCTGGTAGAAGCGGCCATTGGCGGAGGATTGGGCATCGCCGGCGAAGACGAGCTGGCCGTAGGACATCGCCCGGCCGAGGATTTCCTCGATCCGCTCATAGGTCGCGATGGCCGCTGCCAGCGCATCCCCGGTGAGGCCGGCGAGCCGGCCGGCATGGCTGTCGTGGAAGGCCTTGGCCTCTCGCTCCGCGCGGTCCAGATCGGCGGCGAGCTTCGGATCCTCCGGCGCGGCATAGAGGTCCGAAAGGTCCCATACCGGCAGGATGTCCGGCTTGCGGGCGGCCTGTACCCCCCCCGCAGGGGCGTGGTTGGGGCTCGGCGCGGGAAAAAATGAAGAAATCGTCACGGGGTCACTTGCGTCCGGCGGCTGTGCTTCCCTTGGATATAAGCCCCCGGTGGCCCAGGCCAAGCCATTCGGTGGCACGGGATCGGGAAGCGAGATGAATTCGGCGGGGGCGACGGGTGGCGCGGGCCTAAATGCCGGGGCGGGCTGGACCAGCCTGCCGCAAATGATGCTCGACCTGTCCCGGGGCTGGCACGGCCGGCCGATGCTGCGGCATTGGCGGGACAAGGCCTGGCGCAGCGTCACCTGGGGGGAATTCGCGGCCCGCACCGCCGCCATCGCCGCCTTCCTGCGGGCGGAAGGCGTCGCACCCGGGGATCGCGTGCTGCTGGTCAGTGAGAATCGGCCGGAATTCCCGATCGCCGATACCGCCATCATGGCCATCGGCGCCGTCACCGTGCCGACCTATGTCACCAACACCACCGCTGACCACGCCCATATCCTGCGGGACAGCGGGGCGGCGGTGGCCATCGTCTCCACGCTCAAACTGGCGGAACGCGTGGCGGAGGCCGCGGCGCAGGCCGGGCGGCGGCTCGACCTGCTGATCTGCATGGAGGCGGAGGCGCCGGGGCTGGCGGCGGCCAACCATGCCTGGGCGCAGGCGGAGGAAGCCCCGGCGGACCCGGCGCTGCTGCTGGCGGAGGCGGAGTTGATCCCGCCCGGGCGGCTCGCCTGCCTCGTCTATACCTCCGGCACCGGGGGCTTGCCGAAGGGGGTGATGCTGCCGCACCGGGCCTTGCTGGCGAACCGGCGGGGGGTGGCCTCCATCGCGGCGCGGCTGCACCTCGATGGCACCTGCTACCTGTCCTTCCTGCCGCTGTCGCACAGCTACGAGCATACGGTGGGCGGCTTCCTGCTGCCCTCGCTCGGCATCGAGGTGGTATATTCCCGCGGCGCCGACCGACTGGCCGCCGAGTTCCAGGAAATCCGCCCCAGCGTCATCACTGCCGTCCCCCGGCTGTTCGAGGTGCTGCGCGCGCGGATCGAGGCGGCGGTGGAGAAGGAAGGCGGCTTCAAGGAGAAGCTGTTCCGCCAGGCGTTGGCGCTCGGCCTGCGGAAGCTGGACGGGCCGAAGCTATCCCTGGTGGAGCGCGTGCAGGATTGGGGGCTGGAACGGCTGGTACGAACGAAATTCCGGGACCGCTTCGGCGGGCAGTTGCAGGCGATGGTGTCCGGCGGTGCGCGGCTGGACCCGGATCTTTCGGGATTCTTCCTCGCCTTCGGGCTGCCGGTGATCCAGGGCTATGGCCAGACCGAGGCGGGGCCCGTGGTCAGCGTCAACCCGCCCTGGGCGAACCGGCGGCAGACCGTGGGGCCGCCGCTGCCGGGGGTGGAGGTGTGCGTCGCCGAGGATGGCGAGATCTGCGTGCGCGGCGACCTGGTGATGGATGGCTATTGGGGCGACAGCGCGGCGACGGACCGCGCCTTGCAGGATGGCTGGCTGCATACCGGCGATGTCGGCGCGCTGGATGAGGGGGGCTATATCCGCATCACCGACCGCAAGCGGGATTTCATCAAGACGCTGGGCGGGGACATGATCAGCCCGGCCAAGCTGGAAGGCCTGCTGATGGCAGAGCCGGAAGTGGCGCAGGCCGTCGTCGCCGGCGAAGGCCGCGCCGCGATCGTGGCACTGCTGGTGCCGGCCGAGGGGATGGAGGCGAAACTCGGCGCGGCGGTGGACCGGGTGAACCGCAAGCTTTCCACCATCGAGCGCATCCGCAACACGGCGGTGGTGGCGCCCTTCACGGTGGAGAACGGGCTGCTGACGCCGACGATGAAGGTCAAGCGCCGCGTGGTGATCGACCAGCACACCGAGACGCTGGAGGGGCTGCACCGGCGGGGGTGAGAGACTGTGGATCCCGATGGGACCCCCAAAGCTGGCGGCCAAAGGCCGCCCGCGCGCAGACCGCCATCTGCCCCGCGGTGCGTCAGCGCGTAGGCGCGCCAGCCAAGCCCGCGGAGCGGGCGCCCGGCGCCTGAGGGCGGCCAACCAAGCCCGCGGAGCGGGCGCCCGGCGCCTGAGGGCGGTTATATATGCTTCGTCAGGCCGCCATCGACGCGCAGGCTCTGGCCGGTGACGTAGCTCGCGCTGTCGGAGACGAGCCAGGCGACGGCGTTGGCGATTTCCTCGGCGCGGGCGTAGCGGCCGAGCGGGATGCGGGCGCGGCGGGCTTCCTTCTCCGGCAGGCTGTCCACGAAGCCGGGCAGCACGGCGTTCACGCGGATGCCCTGCGGGGCCAGCGTATCGGCGGCGAGCTTGGTCCAGGCGCCGAGGCCGGCGCGCAGCGTGGTCGCGGGGAAATCGCCCTCCGGCTCCAGCGCCGCGTAGGAGGACAGGTTCACCACGCTGCCGGAGCCCTGCGCGATGAAGGTCGGCAGGGCGCAGCGCAGCGCGCGGATCGCGCTCAGCATCACCATGTCGAAGCCAGCATGCCACTGGGCATCCGTCAGGTCGAACAGCGGCGCCTTGGGCGGGTGGCCGGCATTGTTCACCAGCGCGTCGATCCGGCCGAATTTCGCCAGTGTCTCCCGCACCAGCCGCTCGATATCCGCGACTTCGGTGACGGAGCCGGTGACGCCGAGGGCGTTCGGCAATTCGGCCGCCAGCTTCTCCGCATTCCCCGAAGGGGACATCACGGCGACGGCGAAGCCATCGGCGGAGAGCTTGCGGGCGACGGCGGCGCCGATGCCACGGCCGGCGGCGGTGATGATGGCGACCTTGGTCATCGCGCTACAGGTCCCGCCCGCCGGGGGAATAGACGCCGTTGTCGGTCGGGCGAAGGGCCGCGAACATTTCCGTCACCTGGCTGTAGTCCCGATACCCGCAGCGGGCGACGGACTGGGCCTTCACCGTGTCGAACAGGCCATCGACCAGGAATTCCTCCCGGATATGCACGCCGACGACCTGGCCGGTGATGAGCCAGCCGCCGGTGGATTTGCCGTCGATGTCGAACAGCTCAATCTGGTTCGTCACCTTGCACTCCAGGCTCGCCGGGCTGCGGGCGACGTGGGGCACGCGCACCTTCTGGCCGGGGGCGGCTTCGAGGCCGGCCGCCTCGAATTCGCTGTCGCCCTCCGCCAGCGCGGCGGAGGAGGCGTTCATGGCGTCGAACAGGTCGCGGGAGACCAGGTTGAAGACGAATTCCTTCGTCGCCATCGCATTGGCCGCGGTGTGCTTCAGGCCGTCGCTGCCGAACATGCAGATCGGCGTGCGGGTCTGCACCATGTTGAAGAAGCTGTAGGGCGCGAGGTTGGCGCGGCCCTGCAGGTCCAGCGTCGAGATCCAGCCGATCGGGCGGGGAGCGATGATCGCCTTGATCGGGTCATGCGGCAGGCCGTGGCCGCGGCTAGGCTCGTAGAACATCGCGGCGGCCTTCCTCACATACCCAGGGCGCGGCGGTACAG
>CANJXD010000138.1 GCA_947478535.1 Acetobacteraceae bacterium | reverse complement strand
GACGGAGACTGCCGTGAAATCGGCGGCCGCATAGGGCAGCGACTTCGACAGTGAGAACTGCGTGGCATAGGCACTCGGCACGAAGAGCAGATTGTAGCCATCCGGCGCGGATGCTGCGACGACGCGGGTGCCGGTGACACCGTTGCCGCCGGCGCGGTTCATGGTGATGAAGCGCTGGCCCATCTGGCGCTCCAGGGATTCCGCCAGCAGCCGGGCCACGATGTCTGTGGCGCCGCCAGGGGCGAAGGGTACTGTGATGGTCACCGGGCGGTCCGGGAAAGCTGCCAGGGCCAGCCCCGGCATCAATGCCAGAATGGCGATAAGCGCCGCACGCCTGATGATTGTCCGCATCGCTCGCTCCTGGAGTGGTCGATTCTGCGCAGCATGACCATTGCCCCATGCGCTGCAACATGTTTGTGGGAATTGCTGCCGTCTCCAATCGAGACGCGCCGCCGCGTTGACCGCCGGCGCCGCCAGGCATTGAGTTCGGGCTCACGCAGCGGGAGCCGCCTTCATGCCTGACCACGCCCCGATAGGCCCCCCGGCCCACCGCCCCTTGGGCAGAACCGGCCTGTCCATCGCGCCGCTGGTCTTCGGCGGCAACGTCTTCGGCTGGACCGCGGACCGGGAACGCTCCTTTGCGCTGCTGGACAGCTTCGTCGAGGCCGGCTTCAACGCCATCGACACGGCCGATGTCTATTCCGTCTGGGTTCCCGGGCATCGCGGTGGCGAGTCCGAGAGCATCATCGGCGCCTGGCTGAAGGCGCGTGGGCGCCGCGACCGGGTGGTGATCGCCAGCAAGGTGGGCTGGGAGATGGCGCCGGACCGCAAGGGCTTGCGCGCCCCCTACATTGTGCGTGCGATGGAGGAATCCCTGGCCCGGCTGAACACCGACTACATCGACCTGTACCAGACCCACCGCCCCGATCCGGAAACGCCGATCGAGGAGACGCTGGGCGCGATGCGGACGCTCATCGATCAGGGCAAGGTGCGCGCGATTGGCGCCTCCAATGTGGATGCCGTGCAGTTGTCCGGCGCGCTGGATGCCGCCAACACCGCCGGCCTGCCCGCCTATGCCACTCTGCAGCCGCGCTACAACCTGTACGACCGCGCCGGCTTCGAGGGTGGGCTGCAGGCGCTCTGCGTCGAGCGCGGCGTCGCCGCCATCCCCTTCTCCAGCCTCGCGGCGGGCTTCCTCAGCGGCAAGTACCGCAGCGAGGCCGACCTGGCGGGCCGCGCGCGCGGCCCGGCGGTGAAGCAATACTTGAACGCCCGTGGGCAGCGGATCCTGGATGCGCTGGATACGGTGGGGGCACGGCTGGGCGCTACCGCGGCCGAGGTGGCGCTCGCCTGGCTGGTCGCCCAGCCCGGCGTCACCGCGCCGATCGCCAGCGCCACGACGACCGACCAGCTCGCCGTGCTGCTGCGTGGCTGCTCCCTTGCGCTCGACGCTGCATCGCTGGCCCAACTCGACAACGCCAGTGCCGCTGGGTGATCGGCTCCGTCAACATCCCTGTCTGACGGTTCCCGTCCACACCACTTTGTGACGGTCCCCGTCAACACCACTTTGTGACGGTCCCCGTCAACGACGATGACAGGCATTCCGGATCACCGTTTCCCGCCCGCGGCGAAGGCTGATCATACTCCAATACCTCGCAAGAAAGGTTCGTCCATGCCCCAGCACCTGCTGTCCCGACGCCAGTTGCTTCTTGCCGGCAGCGCCGCATTGGCCACGCCTGCGTTGATCGGCCGCGCCCAGGCGGCGACCGTGGTCCGCATCGCCCATATTCAGGCGATGACCGGCCCCTCCGGCTCCTACGGCATCCGTGGCCGCGACGGCGCCATCCTGGCGATGGAGGAGATCAACGCGGCCGGCGGCATTCCGCTGGCCACCGGTGGCCCGGCGACCTTCGAGATGCAGGTCGATGACATGGGCAACGACGCCCGCCAGGCGATCACCCTGTTCCGTCAGAAGGCCGCCGACCCCAGCGTTCTCGCGGTGCTCGGCCCGATCAACTCGGTCGGCTTCATCCCGCTGATCTCCGTCGCCGCGGAACTGCGCCTGCCGCTGATCGGCAATGGCTCCCTGGCCCCGGTGCGCGCCTGGAACCCCTGGGCCTACCGCGCCAATACCATCAGCGCGGTCGCCACGCCGATCCTGCTGCGCGCCGTCGCGGCGAAGGAGAAGTTCAAGCGCCTCGCGGTGATCTTCGACCAGACGCAGGACAACCAGGTCGGCGATGCCGGCCTGTGCCGCAGCCTGGCCGGCGCGCTCGGCTACACTGTCGTGGCCAATGAGGCCTTCCGCACCGGCGACCAGGACTTCTCCCCGCAGATCGCCACCATCCGCGCGGCGCGGCCGGATGCCATTTACGTCGCCGCGGCGACCGGCGACGGCGTCAAGCTGGTCTCCCAGCTGCGCGAATTCGGCCTGACGCAGAAGCTGATGACGGGATCGGGTTCCTTCCTCGACCCGGTGTTCTGGGACGGCACCCGCGGCGCCGTGCGCGGCGACTACACCTGGATCGCCCAGGATCTGGCCACGCCGAGCCCCGCGCTGAAGACCTTCATGGACCGCTACGACGCACGCTTCACGCAGTCCGCCACGCTGTTCTCCGTCAACGGCCATGACAGCGTCCATGTCCTGGCCGAGGCCCTGAAGCGCGCCGGCGCCGCGGATCGCGCCAAGGTACAGGCCGAGCTTGCCAAGCTCTCCATGACGACACCGCTCGGCAGCGACGTCGGCTTCGAGAATCCGCCGAGCGGCGACAACATCCGCGGCAAGGCCGTGGCGGTGCAGGTCACGGATCGCGGCACCTATACAAGCGTCGCGTCCTGACATCGTGCTTGTCGTCGAGCGACTGACCCGGCGCTTCGGCGGCCTCGTCGCCGCCGACGACGTCAGCTTCACCGTCGGCACCGGCGAGGTGGTGTCCATCGTCGGGCCGAACGGCGCCGGGAAGACCACGCTGTTCAACCTGATCAGCGGGGTGCTGCGGCCGGATTCCGGTCGCGTGCTGCTGGAAGGTCAGGACATCACCGGGCTGGCGCCAGAGGCGCTGGCGCTGCGCGGCATCACCCGCACCTTCCAGAACATCCGCCTGTTCCAGCACATGAACGCGCTGGAGAATGTCATGGTCGGCTGCATCGGGCGGTCGCGCTCCGGCGTGCTCGATGCCCTGGCCTGGCTCCCGCGCGACCGCGCCGACCGCGCCATGATGGTAGCGAAGTCCGAGGCGCTGCTCGACTGGGTCGGTGTCGGCGACAACCGATACCGCTTCCCCTCGGAACTGCCCTATGGCGACCAGCGCCGGGTCGAGATCGCCCGCGCCCTGGCGGCGGAGCCGCGCATCCTGATCCTCGACGAACCGACAGCGGGCATGGTGGCGCGGGAGGCGCATGCGGTGATCGAGCTGATCGCCAAGCTGCGCGGATCCGGTCTCACGCTGATGATGGTCGAGCACAACATGAACGTGGTCATGGCGGCGTCCGACCGCATCGTCGTGGTGAATTTCGGCCGCAAGATCGCGGAGGGTCCGCCCGCGGCGATCCGCGCCGATCCCGCCGTTATCGAAGCCTATCTCGGGATCGACGAATGACCGCGCTGCTGTCGATCGAAGGCCTTCAGGTCTCGTACGGCCGGGTGCCCGCGGTGCGCGACGCCTCGCTCGAAATCGCGGCCGGAGAGCTGCGCGTGATCCTGGGCGCCAATGGCGCAGGCAAGACCACCATCATCCGCGCGATCCTCGGCCTGCAGCCGCCGGGCGCCGGTCGCATCCGCTTCGAGGGACGTGATCTCGCAGGCCTGAAGCCGCATCAGATCCACGCGCTCGGCATCGCCTGGGTGCCGGAGGCCCGGCAGCTCTGGAACAACCTGTCGGTGCTGGAGAATCTTCGCCTGGGGGGGTGGCTGGGCAAGGACCGCAGGGAGGTGCAAAGCCGCATCGACGCCATGATGCAGCGTTTTCCGCGCCTCGGCGAAAGGCGGCACCAGCTCGCCGGATCGCTCTCCGGCGGCGAACAGCAGATGGTGGCGATCGCACGCGCCCTGGTCTCGGCGCCGCGCCTGCTGCTGATGGACGAGCCCTCGCTCGGTCTGGCACCGCTGGTAGTCCGGGACATCTTCAGGCTGGCAAAGGAAATCAACAGCACGGGGATCAGCATCCTGATGGTCGAGCAGAATGCCCGCCAGGCGCTGCGGGTCGCCGACTGGGCCTATCTGCTGGAGGTCGGCACCATCGTGGAAAGCGGACCAGCTTCCGAGATCGCTGGCAAGGACCGGGTCAAGGCCGTGTTCCTGGGGGGCGAGGCCTAGGCGATGGACTTCTTCCTGCAGCAATTCGCCAACGGTGCCGTCATCGGCAGCACCTATGCCGTGGTCTCCATCGGCTTCGCGCTGGCCTTCACCGTACTCCGCGTGGTGAACTTCGCCCATCCCGACATCTTCATGATCGGCATGTTCGCCGGCATGGTCGCTGCCACCGCCTGGCCCGGTGGGGGCTTCTGGTTCGCCATGCTCGTCGGTGCCGTGGCAGCTGCGGCGGTGGGCTACCTGCTGGAGCGCGCGATCCTCTCGCCGCTGCGCAAGCGCGACATCCTGATGAGCCTGATTGCCACGCTCGGCGTTTCCATCGCCGTGCAGAACGGCATGGCGCTGATCGTCGGGCCCGATCCGCTGCCCTATCCCGCACTGGTCCCGGCCCGCTTCATCGACTTCGGGCCGCTGTTCCTGACGCAACGCCAGTTGGTGAACTTCGCGATCTGCATCGCGCTGCTGGCGGCTGTCAGCCTTTATGTGCGCAAGACACCCTATGGACGCGCGACGCGCGCGATCGCGGAAAGGCCGGATGTGGCGGGTGCCTTCGGCATCGACGTCGCCCGCGTCTGCCAGGTTACCGTCATGCTGGCCTCTGCCATGGGCGGCATCGCCGCGGTGTCCATCGGCAGCCTCTATGGTTCCGCCTCCGCCTTCGTCGGCGGCATCTTCGGGCTGAAGGCCTTCATCTGCATGCTGGTGGCGGGCAACCGGTACTTCGAGGGCGTCATGCTCGTCGGCCTGCTGATCGGCGTGCTGGAGGCGATGGTCACCGGCTACATCTCCTCGAGCTACCGGGACGCCGCGGCCTTCGGCGTGTTGATCGCCGTGCTCTACTTCCGACCGAACGGCCTGTTCGGCTCCTACGAGGCGAGGTGAGCGATGCCGGCCAGTCTCGAACCCGTGATCATCTTCACCCTGCTGAACGTGGCGATGACGCTCGGCCTCTACATCACGGCCATGTCAGGCCAGCTGTCGATGGCGACAGCGGCCATCGCCGGCGTCGGCGCGTATCTCGCCGGGGTGCTGACGGTGAACTTCGGCGTGCCCTTCATCCCCGCGGTGCTGGCGGCGACGCTGGCCGGCGCGCTCGTCGGTACGCTGCTGGCCGTGCTGACGCTGAAGATGCGGGACTTCATCCTGAAGCTGACGACTCTCGCCTTCGGCGAGGCGCTGACCGTCATCGCCTTCAACTGGGACTATATCGGCGGCGCCAACAGCTTCTACGGCATCAGCGCGCAGACCGGCGTATGGAGCGCCGCGGCGACGGCGCTGCTCGCCTTCTACGTGGCTTGGCGGTTTGACGGATCGCGCCTCGGTTTCGCGGCGCGGGCGGTGCGCGACGACGCCGTGGCGGCGACGTCCATGGGCGTGCCGGCGGCGCGGGTGCGCATCATCACCTTCGCCCTCGGCTCCGCCGTCATCGGCATGGCCGGGGCAGTCCAGGTGCACTACGTGCTCGTGATCAGCCCGCACGACCTTGGCTTCTTCGCCTCGCTGAACTTCGTCATCTTCCTGCTGCTCGGCGGCATGCGGACCATCTGGGGGCCGATCGTCGGTGCCGTTCTGCTGACCGTCGCGCCAGAACTCCTGCGGTTCACCGCCGAACTGCGCCTGGTGCTGTTCGGCCTGATCATCGTCGCGGTGGTGCTGCTGCGACCGCAGGGGCTGCTGACGCGGCGGCCGACCGGGGCCATGATGGCGCGATGAGCCTGTCGATGCCCCCCTTGCCCATCTCCGTCATCACCGGCTTCCTCGGCAGCGGCAAGACCACGCTGCTGGCCCGCGCATTGCGTGACCCCGCCTTGGCCGGGACGCTGGTGCTGATCAACGAGGCCGGGGACATCGCGCTCGACCACCTACTGGTCGAGGCGATGGAGGAGGAGGTTGTCGTCCTGCCCAGCGGCTGTCTCTGCTGTGTGGTGCGGGAAGACCTGGCGAAGACGCTGCAGGCCATCACGGAACGCCGCCGTGCCGGTGAACTGGCCGCCGTCGAGCGCTTGGTGATCGAGACCAGCGGCCTCGCCGACCCCGCACCGCTGCTCTACACATTGGCCGCGCTGCCGAAGCTGGAACGCGCCTACCGGCTCGACACGGTGGCGACCCTCGTCGATTGCGTCGGCGGTGAGGGGGTGCTCGAACGCCACATCGAATCCGCCCGGCAGGTCGCCGTTGCGGACCGCATCATCCTCACCAAGACCGACATCAGGGCGCCCTCGCCGGCGCTGCTGCGGCAACTGGATGCGCTGAACGCGGCGGCGGAGCGGGTAACGCCGGATCAGGACCTCGCCGCGATGCTGTTCCGCGGTGCCTGGCTGGAAGACGGCCGGACGGGACGCTGGTTTCGCTGCGAGCCGGTGGACGCCACCGCCCGGCATTCCGGCATCGCCACCGTCTCGCTGGTGCTGACGCGACCGCCAACGCGCCTCGCCTTCGCGCGCATGCTCGGGCAACTCGCCAATGAGCGTGGCGAGGACCTGCTGCGGCTGAAGGGGCTGGTGGAATTCGCCGACCAGCCGGGCCAGCCCGTGCTGATCAATGCCGTGCAGCACACGCTGCACCCGCCCGAACGACTGCCGGCCTGGCCGAGCAGCGACCATCGAAGCCGGATCGTGGTGATCGGTATCGGTATCGACACCGACGATTTGCTTGAACGCTTCGCGGAGGCGGGCGCTGTGCCTGCAACCGCATGACGACGCAGGAGTAGCCATGTTCGACATCCTGATCACCGGCGGCAAGGCGGTGCTGCCGCATGGTTGCCACCAAGCCGATATCGGCATCATCGGTGAGCGCATCGTGCAGATCGCCGAGGCCGGTGCGTTGGCCGCGACTGGCGCGAAGCGCGTGATCGACGCCACCGGCAAGATCGTCATCCCCGGGGGCATCGACCCGCATGTGCATTGTGCCTGGCCGCTGCACCTGCCCGGCGAGTCCACGCTGAAGCTGAGCGCGACGGCCCAGCATGTCAGCCGCGCCGCACTGTTCGGCGGCACCACCACTTTGCTCGACTTCTGCATGGTGATGCCCGGCGACAGCATCCCCCAGGCGCTGGAGCGGCGCCACAAGGACTGGGTGGGAAGCTGCCACGCCGACTACGCCTACCACATCATGCTGCAAGGCGCCGTGCCGCAAAGCACGCTCACCGAGCTCGCCCAGGCCATCCGCGATGGTCATTCCAGCGTCAAGATATTCACCACCGACGTCACGCCCGCGCGTCGCGGCCGCATGATTCCTCACGGCTCGATCTGGGAAATCCTGAAGGTTTCCGCCAGGGAGGGCGGCATCGCCGCGATCCATGCCGAAGACAACGACCTCGTCATGCACATGTACGAGAAGCTGATCCGGGAGGACCGCACGGCGTTTGAGAACATGGCCGAGGTGCACAGCTCACTCTCGGAGGATCTGTCCTTCAACCGCGTCATCCGCCTGGCCGAAAGCATCGAGGGCGCCGCGCTCTACATGATGCACATCTCCGCCGCGACCGGCGCCGAGGCCGTTATGCGCTCCCGCAACAAGGGCTTCCCCGTCTATGGCGAAACCCTGCAGCTGTACCTGCTGGCGACGCAGGAGGACTACAAGCGTGAGGATGGACAGATGTTCCACACCTATCCCTCGCTGAAGACGACCGACGATCAGGCTGCATTGTGGGAAGCGACGCGCGGTGGCGCTGTGCAGGTGATCGGCACCGACGGCATCTGTTGCCCGCGGGAGCAGAAGACCCGCGGCATCCGCGTCGACGACACCACCGGCGGCAATGTCAGCGTCGAGCCGCGGCTCGGGCTGATGTACACGCATATGGTCACCAAGCGCGGCTATTCGCTGGAGGAATTCGTCGCGCTGACCTCCACCAACACCGCCCGCATCATGGGGCTGTATCCGCGCAAGGGCGTACTGGCACCAGGTTCCGATGCGGACATCGTGCTGCTCGACCCGACGCCGCGCATCCTGACCGCCGCGCGCCTGCACGAGGCGGACTACTCACCCTGGGAGGGCCATCACGTCACGGCCTGGCCGAGCCTGACGATGTTGCGCGGCAAGGTCGTGGTGGAAGGCGAGGAATTCCTGGGCACGCCCGGCGACGGACAATGGATCCCGCGAAGGATATCGGACGAGATGCGCCGCGGGCCGGCGGTCTGACCATGCGCCGCATCGCCCTGATCAGCACCGGAGGGACGATCTCATCGGTGGACGAGGACCCCTTCAACCTCATCGACTATCCCGACACCGCACGAAAGATCGAGGCGCCGCAGATCCTGGAGCGGTATCCGGAGATCGCCCAATTCGCCGAGGTCCTGCCGGTGCCCTTCATTGCCAAAAGCAGCACGGCCGTCGGCATCCCGGAAATGCTGGCGCTGAACGAACTGATCCATGCGCTGCCCGAACGCATCGAGGGGCTCGCCGGCATCGTGGTCTCGCACGGCACCGCGACGCTGGAGGAAACTGCCTATTTCCTTAGCCTTGTCGTCAAGCTCGACATCCCCGTGGTGGTGGTCGGCGCGCAGAAGCCGATCAGCGCTTTCGGCAGCGATGCCGGGCCGAACCTGCTCGCGGCGGTGCGTGCCGCAGCAAGTGACAAGGTGCGCGGGCTTGGCGTGCTGGTGGTGCTGAACGACGAAATTCATGCAGCGCGGGAGGTGTCGAAGACCTCTACCTACCGGCTTCAGACCTTCAGGTCGCAGGAATTCGGTGCACTGGGAAGCGTCGATGGTGACGGTGTGCAGATCTATCGACGCTCCACCCGCAAGACCGGGCCGGATACAGAATTTGACGTGCGGGGAAGGACATCCCTGCCGCGTGTAGACATTGTGCTCTCCTATGCCGGCGCCGATGCAACCGCCGTGGACGCTTATCGTGCCGCAGGCGCGCTCGGCCTGGTTTCCGCCGGCCTCGCTCCGGGGCTGGCGACACCGTCGCAACGCCTGGCACTGGAAGGCGCCGCGGCGGATGGGGTGGTCGTGGTGCAGTCGACACGTGCCGGGTCGGGCCGGGTCGCGCCGCGCGCCTATCTGGGCCGCCATGGCATGGTCGCTGGCGACAACCTGTCGCCGCAGAAGGCCCGCATTCTTCTCTCGGTGGCGCTGGCGCACAGTGCCGATACGGGAACCATCCAGAACTGGTTTGCGCGCTACTGAGGCTCCGGGGTGCAGACACCCGCCCGGACTCGCGCGTGACCGGCACCTGCCTGACCCCTCGGATTGCGTGAGGGTCTCTCCCCAGGACGAGAGGGACTGACCTTCCCCACCGGTTGGGATCCACCTGTGATGAGAGAGTTGGCCCCCGTGGAAGGAGGCAGGGATACCGAGGGAAACGCCTAGAGCAGGCTGCGTTCGCCTGAACGCAGCTCGTGCTCTAGAAGTCATTGAATCTAGGGCAAGAAATGCGTTCAGATGATTCCATCTGAACGCATATTGCTCTAGGCCCCGTGCCGAGCCGGCGTGGGGGTGGTGCGGCCTGACGACGTCGCGCTGACCGATGCGGCGGTGTCGCTGGCGGCGGAGTATGGCCACTACGGCTTCGGCCGGGTCACCGCGTTGCCGCAGGACGAACAGTTGGATCGGGATATCTTCTGATCGTTACGGGAAGCCGAGTTGCTGATCGAGCGCTGGCGGCGGCACTACAATACGGTCAGGCCCCGCAGCGCGTTGGGCTTTCGGCCGCCCGCGCCGGTAGCCTGCGGGAGCGGTCCGACGAATGGGCCACACAGCGCGCCCGCTATAGGACGCTGGAAACCGTCGGCAGCGTGAGCGACACTCCCGCCGTCAGCCTTCCTGCCGTGGCCGCATGACCCGGCACCTCAATCCCGCCAGGGAGCACAACTCCTGCACCACGCTGTGGGACACCATCCAGATCCGGTCTAAGCTGCCGCCTGAAGCCGTCGTCCTTTATTTGGCGTAGCGCGATGAGCGCAGGGCTTCGCGCACGCCAGTCGGCGGATCACACGATGACGGTCGCAGATGTATCTTCCGGCATGGTCATCCGTTCGAAACAACTCACGATGAAGGGACAATGCACATGCGAGCCATCCAATTTCACGAATTTGGTGATCGCAACGTCTTGCGATGCGAGACAGTGCCCGATCCCGAAGTGGGACCGCGCACAGTTCTGGTTCGGGTGCGGGCCTGCGCAATGAATCATCTCGATATCGATGTCCGGCAAGGTCTATCGCGGTTACCCATCCAATTGCCCCATATCCTGGGGCGCGAGATCGCGGGCGAGATTGCGGCTTTGGGCGCAGCGGTGGATGGATACCGGGTCGGCGATCGGGTCATGGTCGCCTCTCGGCAGAACTGCGGCCAATGTCTGTATTGTCGCACCGGTCGCGACAATCTCTGCGCCCAGACCCTGCGGCCCGGGCTCGAAAGCCCAGGAGGGTATGCGGAGTATGTGGTCGCGCCGGTGACAGCCTTGATCCCAATTCCACCCAATGTGAGCTTCGCGCAGGCTGCCGCCACTCAGATCGCATTTGGGACAGCGTGGCACATGCTGATCGCCCGCGGGGAATTGCGTCCGGGTGAGACAGTTCTTATCAACGCCGTGGGCAGTGGGATCGGCAGCGCCGCCGTTCAAGTCGCCAGGATGGCCGGGGCTAACATCATTGCCTGCGCGGGAAGCGATGAAAAACTGGAACGGGCACGAACCTACGGTGCCGTGGGCCTGGTCAATTATCGGAGAGAGGATCTAGCCACGCGCGTCCTGGAGTTGACCGGTGGCCGCGGCGTGGATCTCGTCTTCGAGCATGTGGGCGGCGAAGTCTTCGAGAATAGCCTGAAATGCCTGAACCCAAATGGCCGCATGTTGGTATGCGGCGGCCATGCGCGCGAGGTTGTCGCGTTGGATATCATCCCCTTCTTCCGCAGCGAAGTGAAGATCGTCGGCTCCAAAGCCTACACACAGCAGGAGGTCTTCGACGTCATGGACCTGGTGGCCAAGGGAAAACTGGAACCGGTGATTTATCAGACCCTGCCCTTGGAAGAGGCGGCCTTGGCGCATCAGATCATGGAGGAGTCACGTCACTTTGGAAAAATAATCCTGGAATCTCCCTGAATTATTCAATTTCTCAATGCATGGGTGGATTCAACATCCGTAGCGAACACCACCGCGGCTCTGTGTTTCGCCCCGGCTGGCCAGCTTTAGACCTGTTGCGGAAGTTGCCCCCCGCCCTCGCGCATTCCCGCGGAAAACTGGGATTCCCCGACCACGGGGCGGTATGATTCATAGGACTCCTTCGTCGCGAAGGAGCCTCCGCCGTGTCCTCCCCG
>CANJXD010000137.1 GCA_947478535.1 Acetobacteraceae bacterium | reverse complement strand
GGCGGGGATCGCTATTGATACCGCGCCGGCTGGCCCATGCCCGCCGGACGGAGAGTGTCACACCCGGATGCCGATCCAAGCCGCCCCGCCTCGCCCCAACGCGGCCACGTCAGATGCGGCCCTGCCGCAAGGGGCGGCTCCCGGCGCCGCGATGACCAGCGCGCCCGATTCTTCCAGACCCGATTCTTCTAGGATCGAGCGGCTGTGCATCGAGCGTGGCCTGAAGATGACCGGCCAGCGCCGCCTGATCGCTCGTGTGCTGAGCGAGGCCGAGGATCACCCGGATGTCGAGGAACTGTACCGCCGCGCGGCCGGGCTCGATGACCGCATCTCCGTCGCCACGGTCTATCGCACCGTCCGGCTGCTGGAGGAGCAGGGCATCCTCGAGCGCCGGGATTTCGGCGGTGGCCGCGCCCGGTATGACCCGACGGATCGCGGCCATCATCACCACCTGATCGATGTGGATAGCGGCCGGGTCATCGAATTCGAGGATGCGGATTTCGAAGCCGTGGCGGAAGCGATCGCCCAGCGCCTGGGCTTCAGCCTGGTCGGGCAGCGGCTGGAACTGTTCGGCCGTCGTGGCCCGGCAACCCCGACCGCGCGCCCGGCCCGCCGGGGCAAGGCGGGGGAATGATCGCCGCCTTTGATCGCCCCCGTTGATCGGGGCGACCTGGCGCCCAGATGACATCAAAGCTTCGCGAAAGTGACTTCACTGGGCCGCTACACCGCCGCCGCGAACGTAGGTGTCGCGAACGGTAGTGTCCCTGGCGAGACGGATAGGCCGCGCCGGGCTTCGGAGTGGCCCCATGAACATTGCCCTGGACTTCGCCTTTCCCCGCCTTCGGAATGACCCCATGAGCGTCGATGGACCCCTGCCGGAGGATGCGCCCCTTCCGGCCGAACCGCAGCGTCCGATCCCCCTCAATGATGGGTTCGAGGAGCTGCGCGCCGGCAATCTCGGACTGCGCATCGCCGAAAGCGCCGCCGAGATCGATGCCGCGCAGGCACTGCGCTACCGCGTCTTCTATGACGAGATGGGTGCACGGCCTGACCCCAGGACCAAGGCCGCGCGGCGTGACGCGGATGAATTCGACGCGGTGGCGGACCACCTCCTGGTCATCGACCATGACCTCGGCCATGGCGCGGAAGCCGTCGTCGGCACCTACCGACTGATCCGCCGGCGGGCCGCGGATGCGCTGGGCCGCTTCTATTCCGCCGGCGAATACGACATCGCGCCCCTGCTGGCCTACCCGGGGGAGGTGATGGAGCTCGGCCGGTCCTGCGTGGCAGGGCCCTATCGCACGCGGGGCACGCTGCAACTGCTATGGCGGGGCATCGCCGCCTTCGTCTTCCGCCACCGGATCGACCTGATGTTCGGCTGCGCATCCCTGCCGGGGACGGATCTGGATGCGCTGGGGCCGCAGCTCAGCTACCTCTACGCCAACCACCTGGCGCCGCCGGCGCTACGCCCCACCGCGCTGGCGCAGCGCCACATCGCGATGGACCGGATTCCGGCCTCGCGGCTCGACATGCGGGGCTCGATGATCGCGCTGCCGCCGCTGGTGAAGGGCTATCTGCGGCTGGGCGGCTTTGTCGGCGACGGCGCGGTGATCGATGAGCAGTTCAACACCACCGATGTCTGCATCGTGGTGAAGACGGACCTCGTTACCGACAAATACTATCGCCACTACGAGCGGACGGCCGGCGGCGGCTGAACGGCTGCATCAGTCGCAGCGGTTGGCCGCGATCCGGCATTGCACGCCGGTGCTGATGCGGCCGGAACAGTCCCGCATTGCCTGGGCATCGGCGGAGGCCGTATCCGCCCCGGTGCCCGTGCCGTAATGCATGATGGTGAAGGTCCGGGGATCGCTGGTGATGACCAGGCCATTCGCCCGGATGCCATAGGCGACGGACAGGCACCGATCCTGCGTTTCGGCCAGCAGGCGGCAGGGGTTGTTGTTGTTGCGACGGAAGCAATCCGTCTCCGCCCCACGGTGGGCGGCCATGCGCTCCACCGGGTTGGACAGCGAGAAGGCACGCCCTGGTGGCGGCGCGACATAGGCGACGATACTGCGCCCGGCGGCGATCCGCCCAACCCCCGCGGCCGGCATCACCGGCGCCGAGGCAGCAGGGCCGGCGGAGCTGCCCATGCCCGGTCGCGGTGGCCAGATGGATGGCACGCCCGCGGAAAGCGGCGTGTTGGGCTGCGGTGCGGTACTGCCGCGCCCGGTCGCCTCCGCCGTGCCGCGCTGATGCTGGCGGGACAGATGCCGTTCGCCTGCCGCGCAGCGGACGAGGCAGGCCTGGACGGCCTGAGAATTCTGGATCCGGTCGGGGTAGGGGGCGTCACATTGCCGGCGACAGGACAGGCTATCCGCCGGCTTGCCCGGCTGGGCTTCGGCCATCCCCGCAAAACCCACCAGCAGCAATGCTGCGTAGAAGATCGGCAGAATGGCGGAGCGCCATGCCGGAAACGGACAGAGCATCAGGCGAGTCCCAGACTTCGGGGGCGCGAAAATCTCGCACTCGGGTGGTACCGGCGCGGATCATAGGCAGTCCCTAACGACTTCGGCCAGCCACTTTCGGAAGGTTCCCGAATATTCGCCTCTCAGGGCTTACTGTCCGAGCAGAACGCCAGAAGCCGGGCGACTACCTCCTCGGGCTGTTCCTGCTGCACCCAATGCCCCGCCCCCGGCACCAGGACCGTGCCGCGGAAATCGGCGCAGGCCCGCCGCGCCATCCGCGCCAGGGCTCCTGGCACCTGATGGATGCCCCAATCCGCAGCCCCGGCGATGAACAGCGCCGGCACCTCGATTCGCCGACCGCTGAATAGCGCCAGTTCCGCCGCGTTCCCGCCGCCGGTGTTGCAGCGATAGGATTGCAGCCCGCCTTGCAGCCCGGTGCGGCCGTATTCCGCCGCATAGACCGCAAGCTCTGCCTCGGTCAGCCAGGCGCAGGCCGCGATGGCCGCGTCATCCGGCATGAAGGGGGCGACGGCCTCAGCCATCGTCGCGCGCAGGGGCATGACGTAGTAGCCCGGCAGCTTCGCCAGTTCCGCCGCTGTCCAGCCTGCCAGTTCATGGGGCGTATTGCCCGGCCAATCCGCGCTTTTCTGGTGGTAGTAGGCGCGCAGAAAGGCGTGCAGACCTTGCTTCGCGCCGAGCATGTCCGCCTCCGCCGGCGGGGTGGAGTAGTACCACTGGTAGTGCTTGCGCGGCGGGGTCAGCGCGGCCAGCGCGGCATGCACGTCTTCTCCCGGCTTCGCCCCGCGCTCCGGCGGCCCGGCGAAGGGGGAGCTCATCATCACCACGCGGGAAAAGACGTCCGGCCGCACCAGCGCGCACCAGGCCGCGACGGGCGATCCGAAATCATGCCCCACCACGGCATGCACCCGCGCGATCCCCAGAGCATGCAGCAGCGCCAACTGGTCCCGCACGAAGTTCAGCATCCGGAAGGGCGCCAGGTCCTGGTCATAGACCGCCGTCCAGCCCGTGGTGCGGCCATAGCCGCGCTGGTCCGGCGCAATCACGTGATAGCCCGCCGCCGCCAGCGCCGGCATGACGCGCCGCCAGGAAAAGGCGAGCTCGGGAAAGCCGTGCAGCAGCAGCAGGCACGGGCGCCCGGGTTCCCCCGCTTCCAGAACATGCATGGCAAGGCCGTTCACCCCCGGCACCATCCGGCTGCGGATTCCCGTCGGCAGCGGCAAGTCCTGCATGGCTGTTCCCCCCCCCGCCCCGGCTTGTCCCCGCCGAGGCCGGACCGCACACTCGCCGCGCATCGCCAGGGGAGCAAGCGCCATGTGGCAGGCCCACACCATCATCCACAACGGCGTCGCCATGCCGTTCCAGGACGCGCGGATCCACCCGCTGGCGCTGGGTGTCGCCTTCGGCGTCGCGGTGTTCGAGGGGCTGCGCGCCTATCGCCACCCCGGCACCGGCGCCTTCACCGTCTTCCGCCTGGATGAGCATCTGACGCGCCTGCAACAGGGCATGAAGGTGATGCGCTTCGCCGATCCGCCGTCCTCCGCCACGCTGCGGGAGGCGGTGCTGCGCGTGATACGGCTGAACGAACCGGATGAGGACGCCTATCTGCGCCTGCAGGTGCAGATCGAGGCGATGGGCATGAGGTCGAGCACCGGCCCGGTCGGCTGGATCGCCGCCGCGCTGCCGCGCGAACGCAGCACGAAATTCGCCAGCGGGCTCGCGGCCTGCGTCTCCTCCTGGACCCGGATCTCGGATAACGCGATGCCGCCGCGCATCAAGGCCTCCGCCAACTACCACGCCGGGCGGCTCGCCACCTTGCAGGCGAAGACGGATGGCTATGACAGCGCCCTGCTGCTGACTGCCCGCGGCAAGGTGAGCGAGGCCGCCGCCGCCTGCCTGTTCCTGGTGCGCGACGGCGTGCTGATCACGCCAGGCCGCACCAGCGACATCCTGGAAAGCGTGACGCGCGCCACCGTCATCACCCTGGCCGGGGAGCTCGGCCTGATGGTGGAGGAGCGGGAGGTGGACCGCACGGAGCTGTACATCGCCGACGAGGTGTTCCTCTGCGGCACTGGCCAGGAACTGGTCGCGGTGACCAGCGTGGACCGCCTTCCGGTGGCGGATGCCAAGCCCGGCCCGATCACCCAGCGCCTCCAGGCCGCCTATGAGGCGGTGGTGCGCGGCACGACGGACGCGCATCCGGAATGGCGCGCGGCCGTGTAGGTCACGCACCCACCCCCGGCACCGGGCCGACATCCCGCGCCACCGTCAGCAGCAGGCGGCGCAGCCAGGCATGGCCGGGATCAGCCTCGAAGCGCCGGTGGAAGACTAGGCTCAGGCGAGTGTGCCGGATCTCAACCGGGCAGGGTCGCAGCACCAGGCCATGCACTTCGGCCAGGCGCTGCGCGAGCCGCGCCGACAGCGTCATCACCATGTCGGTGCGGGCAAGAATTTCCGGCACCGCGCCGAGATGCGCGACCACCGCGCCCAGCCGCCGGGGGAAACCCGCCTCCTTCAACGGCCCGTCCAGCGCGCCGTCACGGGACCCGTTGGCGGAATGCAGCAGATGCGGGAAGGCGACGAAGCGTTCCAGCGTCATCGGCCCCTCCGCCAGCGGATGGCCCTGGCGGACCAGCGTGAGAAACCCCTCCGGCAGCATGCGCACGCGGGTGTAGAGCGCGGGCGGTTCCACCAGCACCGCCACCGCCATTTCCGCGGCACCCGTTTCGAGCAATTCCAGCGCATTCGTGCGGTCCGCGTGGCGCACCGTCAGCAGGGCGCGGGGCGCGTCCTTGGCCATGATCTCCAGCAGCGGGCCGACCAGAACGCTTTCCGCGTATTCACTGAGCGCGACGCCGAAGATGCGGTCCGTCGTCGCGGGGTCGAAGGGCGCGTGGTCGGCGAGCGTCGTCCGCAGCCGGTCCAGCACCTCCGCCACCGGCCCGGCGAGGGAGGCGGCGAAGGCGGTCGGCTCCACACCCCCCGGGCGGCGCAGGAACAGCTCATCCTTCAGCGCCGTGCGCAGCCGGGCCAGGGCGTTGGAGACGGCGGGTTGGGACAGGTTCAGCTTTTCCGCTGCCCGCGTCACATGCCGCTCCCGCGCCACGGCGTCGAAGACCCGCAGCAGGTTGAGGTCGAGGGTCTGCAACTCGGCCATGTCATCGCCTCATCATTCACGGGGGTGATGATGGGGCTTCGATGCCGTGGGTGGAAGCGCCTCAGCCCGCGCGTTGGCGGCGGCCGAAGATGCCGATGCCGATCAGCAGGAGGCAGGCCCCGGCAATCGCCAGCAGGGTCGCATCCGGGACATAGAAGGTGGTGTAGACCTCCCACCCCAGCGACCGCAGCGCCTGGGACGCCGCCGTCGGCGTGCCCGTGAGATGCCCGCCCAGCGTGCCCGTGATGGTCAGCAGCAGGCTGCCCAGCAGCGCCAGCGCCACCATCACCCAGCGGGACGGGCCTTCCCACACCGCCTCGCCCGCCCGCCAGCGCACCACCAGCAGCAACAGCCAATAGGCCAGGGTCCAGGTGGCCGAAAGCACATGGTTGCGCCCGAGCGGCGAGGATGAAATGGCATCGAACGGCCAGACCGTGAGCCCGACCGCGAAGGCCAGCGCGGTGGACGCGACGCCGATCGCCAGCAGCGGCACCAGCGCATGGTCCAGCGACTGCGCCAGCCGGCCGGCGGATACCGCCCGCAGCAGGATGGCAAGCATCGCCACCGTCAGCAGGGCGAGCGGGAAGTGGACGAGCAGGATATGATAGGCGGCCATGATCAGGCGTTCCTTCCGCGTCCGGCAGTGTTGGGACCGATGGTGTTGCCGAGGGCGAAGCCGAAGCAGAGGATCAGCGCGACGCCGGCCAGGATGGTCATCCGCCATTGCTGGATGATGGCCTCGCGGAATTCCATCTCGACGCCGTAGTGGGCGAGCTGGTCCTCGCTGTGCCGGAAGCGCACCGGCACGCCGGCCCGCACGCGGTCCGCGCCGGGGTGGCGTTCACTGATGATCAGCGGCCAGTTCACCTGGCCCGGATAGAACAGCGTGATGGCGTTCGCCGCCTGGCGCCAATCCGGCGCCTCGCCCTCGAAGCGCGTCGCATTGATATCGGCAGCCCGGCCGAGGCCGACGCTGAAGGGCAGGGAGACGTAGTGCCAGCGCCCGCCGGTCGCCTGGCGGTGGATGGCGAAGGCAGCCTGGTAGACACCGCCATCGCGCAGGATCTTGTCCTCCTGCGGTTGGCCGGTATCCATGCGCCGGCGCAGTGTCACCTCCCACATCCCATTGTCCCAGCGTGCGCGTCCCGCCACGCCGATATCGGCGCGGGAGGCCTGCGGCGCGCGCAGGACGCGGCGCGGCAGGGTGTCGCCCTCCCGCCACGCCAGCGCCGGATCGAAAGGGGCGGATTGGGTGGGGATCAGCGCATTCACGTCATCCTGCCCGACCCGTCCCTGCGCCACGTCATCCCAGCGCAGCGCCGTGCGGCCGGCGGTGGCGGGGTTGAACATCACCGCCGGGCGGCGGTTCGTGGCATCCCAGTTGGTGGCATAGGCGCCGCGCCCGGAATCGCTCAGCCGCCCCGCGGTGATGAACTGGTCATCCGCCACGCCCATCGGGTTGGATCGCGCCGCGCGCCAATGCCAGAGGTCGAGGAAATAGCCGGCGGATTGCAGCCGCCGCTGTTCCGCTTCCGGCACCACGGAGGCCCAGTCATTCTGGTTCATGCGGGTCGCCGGCAGGTATTTCGTTGCCTCGTCGAGCCCGAGCCTTCGCCCGAGTTCCGGATGCGCCGCGATGTCCCGGCCGCTGGCTTCCTCGGTGAAGCCGGCCAACCGGTCCCCGATCGCGACATAGCCGCCATAGCGCCCGAATTCCGGCACGCTGCCATCGTCCAGCATCATCGAGACGCGGTCCTCATGCAGCCCATCCGGATTCGACCCCGGGACAGCCGCGCCGCGCACTTCCCACGTCGTTCCGTTGAAGCGGAGCATGTCGTGGAAGATTCCGGCATTCGGCGCCGGCCAGCGATAGCGGAACCAGACATCGGTCCCGTTATGAGAAACCTGCACCGTCAGCGGCACGGTGAGGGTGCGTGGGATGGCGATATGCCGGGCGGGATCATCTCGGACGACGCCGGTGCCGTGGGTGAACCAGGACAGGCCGAGCGCGCCGGCGAAGACGCCGAGCCCCAGGAAAACGCCGACACGCCGCATGGCCGAACCCCCCCATTTTCGGCCGGCCACACCGCCAGACCGTGGGAGGAAGCTGCCCCGGGCCGGGCACCCGGTCATTGATCTGAGGCAACGAACGCGGTGACTCAGGCTGCGTGCCAAACTCCTGGAATCACGTCTGTGTGAAGGTCGCGCCGCACCGGCGCCGAAGGTCAGGCGTCCAGCAATTCGCGCATCGATCGCACCGCCGTCGCATAGCCCCGCGCGCCGAGCCCCGCGATCACCGCCGTCGCGACGGAGGAGACGAGGGAGCGGTGATAGATCGGCTCCCGCCGATGGATGTTGGAGATGTGCAACTCGATGATCGCGCCCTTGAACATCTTCAGCGCATCGAGCACGGGGATGGAGCCGAAGGTCAGCCCTGCCGGGTTGATGACGATGCCCGCGGCCTCACCATCCGTCGCCTCATGGATCCAGTCTACCAGCTGGCCTTCGTAGTTCGTCTGGCGGAAGACGATGGCATCCGCGCCCGCCGCCTCGCGGCACATCGCCTCCACCTGCGCCAGCGTGGTGTGGCCGTAGATCTCCGGCTCCCGCTTGCCGAGGCGGTTCAGGTTCGGGCCGTTGAGGACATGGATGGTGCGGGTCACGGCGGGAATCCTGTGCGGCGGCGAATGGGGATGCGGGACGCGTTCAGCCCTGGTAGCCCATCACCCGCGGCAGCCAGAGCACGAGTTCCGGCACATAGGTGATGAGCATCAGCGCGGCGACCATCGCGACGATGAAGGGCATGGTGTCCCGCACCACGTCGCGCAGCGGCGTGTCGGACAGCTTGGCGACGATGAACAGCAACAGGCCATAGGGCGGCGTGATCAATCCGATCATGATGTTCACCACCACCACCACGCCGAAATGCACCATGTCCACGCCCAGCGCCTGCGCTGTCGGGATCAGTACCGGCACGACGATCAGCAGGATCGTGCTGCCTTCGAGCAGACAGCCCAGCACCAGCAGGAGGATGTTCACCACCAGCAGGAAGGTGGCCTGCGACATCTCGAGCCCGCCGAGCAGGCCCTTGACGGTGACGGGGATGTTCTCGCTCGTCACGACGTAGTTGAAGGCCAGCGCGCCCGCGATCAGCATGCCGATGGCGGCGGTGGACCGCGCGCTGCCCAGCACCGTGTCGTACAATTCCCGCAGGCTGAGGCTGCGATAGATCACGGTGGCGACGAGGAAGGCGTAGGCGGCGGCGACGGCGGCGGCCTCGGTCGGCGTCATCACGCCGCCATAGATGCCTCCCAGCAGGATCACCGGCATCAGCAGCGCTGGCAGCGCTTCCCATGTCAGGCGGGGCATCTCGCGCAGCGGGATGCGCTCGGAGATCGGGAAGTTCCGCGTATGGGCCATCCAGGTGTTGATGCCCATCTGCGCCAGGCCCATCAGCAGGCCGGGGATGACCCCGCCCAGGAACAGGTAGCCGATCGAGGTATCGGCGATCAGCGCGTAGAGCACCATCGGGATGGAGGGCGGGATGATCGGCCCGATCACCGCGGTGGCCGCCGTGATCGCGGCGGCGTAGCTGGCGGGATAGGCGCCGTTGCGCGTCATCATGCTGATGACCATCTTGCCGCTGCCCGCGGCATCCGCGATGGCGGAGCCGGACATGCCGGCGAAGATGATGCTCTGCACCACGTTCACATGGCCGAGCCCGCCGCGGAAACGCCCCACCAGCAAGTTGCAGAAGCGCAGCAGCCGGTCCGTCATCGTGCCGGCGTTCATCAGCCCGGCGGAGAAGATGAACAGCGGCACCGCCAGCAGGATGTAGCTGCCATTCAGCCCGTTCAGCACCTGCTCCGCCGCGATGGACATGTCCTGCCCCGATAGGGCGAGGTAGATGATGGAACCCGTGATCATCGTCAGCCCGATCGGCAGGCCGAGCAGCGACAATCCGATGATGGCGTAGAGCCCGAGGGCGAAGGGGCTGGTGAAGCTCACGCGCCCAACTCCTGCCGATCGGATGGCTGGTGGGACCTGCCCGTCACCGCGCGCCAGGCGATCCAGCCGTGGCGGATGATCATCGCGACGGCGAAGACGACATAGACGGAAAACAGGATGTCGAAGCGGATGCCGAGATAGGCGGATTTTTCCACCTTCATGAAGGTGACGTAGTCCACCACCGCCGGCAGCGACCAGCCGAAGACGCCGACGACCACCGTGCCCGTGATGGCATCGAAGGCCCGGCGCAGGCCGGGCGATACGGTGCCATAGACGATGTCGAAGCGGATCTCCTCCTCATCCCGCAGCACCAGCGCGGCACCCCAGAGGATGCCCCACAGCCAGCAGAGGGTGGAAACCTCGCTGGTCCAACCCACCGGCGCGTTCAGCAGGTAGCGCATGCCGATCTGGATGATGAAGGCCACGAACATCACGCCCAGCAGCGCGGCCAGCACATGTTCGGCTTGCCGCCGCGCCAGGCCCGCGATGCGGTGCAAGGGGGATGTCATCGCCTGGCCTCCGGCCAATGATCCTGGCGGGGCGCCCCAGTGGGGCGCCCGCACCGCCGTCAGCGAACCGCGTTGATCCGATCGAGGATTCCGGCCGGCCAGGTCTGCGACTGGGCGGAGGCAAGGTAGCGGCGCTGCGCTTCCGCGCGGAAGGCGTCCACATTCGGCGCATAGACCTCGAGCCCCGCGCCGCGGAAGAAGGTCAGCATCTCCTCCTCCTGCGCCAGATGGCGCTGGGTGCTTTCGGCAATCGCCTTGTCGGCGGCGGCCTGCAGCCCGTCCTTCTGCGCCTGCGGCAGCGCGTCCCAGAAGCGGGAGGAGACGGAGAGCAGGTCATAGGCGACCAGGTGGCTGGTCAGCACGAACTGCGTCGTCACTTCATGGAAGCGCATCGTACGGCTGGTCGGCAGCGGGTTGTCCTGCCCATCCACCGCGCCGCTCTGCAGGGCCGTGTAAAGCTCCGCGAAGGCCACCGGCGTCGGGTTCGCGCCCAGCGCCTCGCCCAGGAACTGCCAGGTCTCCCCCGGCGGCATGCGCAGCTTCATGCCATTCAGATCGGCCGGCGTCGCGATGCGCTTGCGCGGGCGGAGGTTCACGTGCCGCGTCCCGAAATACAGCGGGCCGAGGACGTGGACGTTCAGCTGTTCGCGCGCCATGCGGTTGAAATCGCGCCCGATATCGCTGGCAAAGACCTTCCGCATGTGGTCGGCATCGCGGAACAGATAGGCGGAGGCCATGACCGACCAGGCCGGGATCTGCCGGGACAGGTCCTGCGGCGCCAGATTCGCCATTTCGAGGTTGCCGCGCTGCACGGCGACCAGTTCCGTTCCCTGGCGGAACAGCGTGGCGTTCAGATGCAGCTCGACATCGAAATCCGTCGCCAGGTCGCGCTGGAAGCCCCGCATGGCGTCAGCGCGGATATCCTGTTCCGAGAAGACGGCGCTGAAGCGCAGCCGCCGCCGCGCCTGCGCCCGGGCCCCGAGAACCGGGGCGGTGGTCAATGCCGCGGCCGCGGCGGCCATGACGGAACGGCGTCCGATGATCGAGCGCATGGGTGCTTCCCTCCCAGGATAGTCCTTGGCCGCTTGGCGCGGTATCGGCGGAAGCTACTGACCGGGAATGATCGAATCAAGCGAGATTCCGCCAATCATCCCATATTACGTAAAATCACGGATATTGTGTGGCACCCCACCCTGCCCGATACTCACGCCGAGGGAGGACCCGGCGGCGTGACGCTTAACGGCGAGGAAGCGGATGGTTCGGGGGAGGCGGCCTATCGCCGCCTGCGCGCGGATATCATCCATGGCCGGCTTGCCCCGGGCCGCAAGCTCGGCCTCGATGGCCTGCGCCCGATCTATGGCGCCGGCGTCAGCACGCTGCGCGAGGCCCTGAACCGCCTCGCGTCGGAGGATCTGGTGCGGGCGGAAGGCCAGCGGGGCTTCACCGTCGCC
>CANJXD010000136.1 GCA_947478535.1 Acetobacteraceae bacterium | reverse complement strand
GGCCACGCCATCGATCGCGGCATGGCTATGCGCGACATCGCGGAACAGGAACGGCAGCGTGACGACGTTGGTGGACGGCGCCAGATTGTTGAAGGGGCTCAGGTTGAAGTTCGCATAGTCGATCGAGCCCAGCCGCATCTGCTGGATCGCCTCGTCCTGCTGGCCGAGTTGGGCGGAGTGATAGGTGCGAAGCCGCATCCGGTTGGTCGAACGCTGGCCGACCAGTTCCGCGAACCGGTCGAGACCGCGCCCGTTCGGATAATCGGCGGCGTGGATGTTCCAGCCGCGCCATTCCTGCGCGGCACCCGTGGAGGGCGCCCAGGGCAGCAGGGCAGCGGCGGCGATGGCCGTGACGCGCAGCGCGCGAAGCGCCTTGGACGCACACTTGGCCTTCAGGGCCTTCGCGGCGGGGATTGCTTTCACTGGATGTCGTCTCCCTTTCCAACCGCGAATTTCCGCGGAGTTATATGACATCATACAACTAGCCCGGCTGGTCCTGTCAAATGCCTCTCGCCCTGGCAGGCACTCGGGGCCAGACCCTTGCGGTGCAGCGCGGTCCTGCGCAGCATCCGACGCTGCATTGCGGGAACTGCGCTTCATGTCCTTCCTCACTATCGCCCAGGCCGCGCAAGCCCTTGCCGCGGGCCGCATTTCCGCGCGCGACCTGGTGGAGGACAGCCTGGCGCGAATCGCCGACCCTGCCGGCGAAGGCGCGCGCGCCTTCATGACGGTGCATGCCGATGCCGCCAGGGCTGCGGCCGGCGCGATGGATGCGCTGCGGGCGGCCGGGCGTGCGCCCTCCGCCTATGCCGGCATCCCGATCAGCGTGAAGGATCTGTATGACGAGGCCGGGCAGGTGACGCGTGGCGGGTCCGTGGCGCTGGCCGATGCGGCGCCGGCCACGGCCACCTCCGTCGCCGTCAGCCGCCTGGAACGCGCCGGCTTCATCGTGCTTGGGCGGACCAACATGGTCGAATTCGCCTATTCCGGGCTTGGCGTGAACCCGCATTACGGCACGCCCCGCAGCCCCTGGGACCGCGCGACGGGGCGGCTGCCCGGGGGGTCTTCCTCCGGCGCCGGGGTATCCGTGGCGGATGGGATGGGTTTTGCCGGGCTGGGGTCAGATACCGGCGGTTCCTGCCGAATCCCAGCGGCGCTCTGCGGCGTGGTGGGGTGGAAGCCGACGGCGAAGCGGGTGCCGCTGGCCGGCACGCTGCCACTGTCCTTCACCCTCGACAGCCTCGGCCCCATCGCACGCTCCGTCGATTGCTGCGCGGTGGTGGATGGCATCATGGCCGGGGAGGACAATACCGCGCCGGAGACAACCCTGTCCGGGCTTCGGCTGGCCGTGCTGCAGGGCTATGTGACGGAGGGGCTGAACGCCAGCGTCTGCGCCGCCTTCCAGCGCGCGCTCGCCGCGCTGACCAAGGCGGGCGCACAGGTCAGCGAGTTGACGGTGCCGGAGCTCGACGACATCCCGAAGGCGAACGCGCTGGGCGGCTTCATCGCCAGCGAGGCCTATGCCTGGCACCAGCCGCTGATCGCGCGGAAGGGCACCAGCTATGACCCGCGGATCATCTCGCGGATCATGCGCGGGTCGAAGATGACGGCGGCGGACTACATCGGGCTGATGCAGGAACGCGCCCGCATCATCGCGGCCTTCGCGGCGCGGACGGCGGGCTTCGATGCCGTGGTGATGCCGACCTGCCCACTGGTGCCGCCGACGCTGGCGGAGGTGGAGGATGAGGCCGAGTATGGACGCATCAATCTGATGCTGCTGCGGAATACGACGGTCGGGAATTTCCTCGATCGCTGCGCGATCAGCCTGCCCTGCCATCGCGCGGGGGAACCGCCGGTGGGCTTCATGCTGATGGGCGAGCACAGCGGTGATGCGAAGCTGTTCAGCGTGGCGCGGGCCGTGGAATCGGCGCTCTCGGCATGAACCCCAATCCGCGCTTCGGCGCCCTGGCGGCCGGCGCGGCGGCGAAGGAAGGCGGCGAGGCGGTGGCCACGCTGCTGACCGAAGGTGGCGTCACGGTGGAACGCATCGCATCCCGCCGCGCCGCAAGCCCGCCGGGCTTCTGGTACGACCAGGCGTTCACGGAATTCGTGCTGCTGTTCAAGGGGGAAGCGGCGCTGCAATTCGACGATGGCAGCGAGCGCAAGATGGTGGCGGGGGATTGGGCCGTGCTGCCCGCGCATTGCCGCCACCGCCTGGCCTGGACGAGTGACGCCGCGCTGTGGCTGGCGGTGCACCTGCCGGGGTAGCGGTCAGCCCTCGATCACCGGCCGGGTTTCGCCCGGCAAGGCCATCGGCTGTTCATCCTTCAGCACAACGCCCGTCAAGCCGAGCCGCCGCGCCGCGGCCACCAGCCAGAGCAGCTTCGCCGCCGCATCCGCCGGCGAGATGCCGCCCGGGCGGATATTGCTGATGCAGTTGCGCTCCGCATCGTGACGGCCCGGGCGCGGCGCGTGGGTGAGGTAGATGCCCATGCTGTCGAGGGACGAAAGCCCCGGTCTTTCGCCGATCAGCACAGCGACCATCGCCGCGCCCAGGGCGTGGCCGATGTCATCCCCGATGGCGACGCGCGCCTGAGTCGCGATGACCGGCGGCGCGACATCCCAGCCGGCCGCGCGCAGGGCGGGGCCCAATACCTCCAGCAGCGGCGCCGCCTGCGCCTGCACGCCACTCGCGCAGAGACCATCGGCGATGACGAGGGCGAAGCAGCCGGGGCGGGGCGTGAGGCGCGCCGCCTCGCCCGCGGCAAGACGCCGGCCGAGATCGGGGCGCAGCAGATAGGTGCGGCGATCCGGCGCGGCGGAGGCGACCGCCACCGCCCCCGGCAGCGCCGCCTGCAGCGCCGGACCATCGAGGGCGGACCACACCGCATCCCGCGCCCGCGCATGGGCTTCCTGGAAATCGAGATGCGCCGCCGTCGGCAGGGCATTGCCGACGCGCCCGAGCGCGACGCGCGCGCCGGTGAAGCGCCGCAAGTCCCGCCACAGGACGGGCGCTGTCACAACAGGCCCGCCACCGCCATCGGCAACGCCTCTGGCGTGCGGCCGGCGATGCCCATGCGTTCGAGCCACGCCGCGAATTCGGGCGCCGGCGTCTTGCCGAGCGCGGCGCGGGCATAGAGCCCATCGTGGAAGGAGGTGGATTGATAAGCGAGCATCGTGTCATCCGCCCCGGGCACGCC
This sequence comes from Acetobacteraceae bacterium, assembly GCA_947478535.1. The sequence continues at coordinate 8,414 of CANJXD010000136.1, read as the reverse complement.
CATGACATAGGTGACGCCGGCCACGCCCAGCAGCGTCAGCAGCGCGTCCATGTCATCCTGGTCGGCCTCGGCGTGGTTGGTGTAGCAGACATCCACCCCCATCGGCAGGCCGAGCAGTTTTCCGGCGCAGTGATCCTCGAGCCCCGCGCGGATGATCTGCTTCCCATCGTAGAGATATTCGGGGCCGATGAAGCCGACGACGGAATTGACCAGCAGCGGGCGGAATTCCCGCGCCACGGCATAGGCCCGCACCTCCAGCGTCTGCTGGTCCACCCCGTGATGCGCATCAGCCGAGAGCGCGCTGCCCTGGCCGGTTTCGAAATACATGCAATTGTCGCCGAGCGTGCCGCGCCCCAGCGCCAGCGCCGCCTCATGCGCTTCCCGCAGCAGGGAGAGGGAGACGCCGAAGGAGGTATTCAGCCGCTCCGTCCCGCCGATGGACTGGAACACCAGATCGACCGGCGCGCCACGCTGCATCGCCAGCATCGTCGTCGTGACATGCGCGAGCACGCAGGATTGCGTCGGGATGGCGTAGCGGTCCCGCACGGCATCAAGCAGGCCGAGCAGGCGGCAGAGATTGTCCACATTGTCAGTGGCCGGATTCACCCCGATCACGGCATCCCCGGCGCCGAGCAGCAGCCCATCCAGCACCTGCGCCGCGACCCCCTTCGGGTCATCGACGGGATCATTCGGCTGCAGGCGGACGGACAGCGTGCCGGGCAGGCCGAGCGTGTTGCGAAAGCGCGTGGTGACGCGGCATTTCTGCGCGATCGCCACCAGATCCTGCAACCGGCAGATCTTCGTCAATCCCGCCACCATTTCCGGCGTCAGGCCGGGGGCGAGGGCCGTGAGCACGGCGGCGTCCGCCTCCCCCAGCAGCCAGTCCCGGAAGCCGCCGACCGTGAGGTGCGCGATGGGGGCGAAGGCCGCGGCATCGTGCCGGTCGATGATCAGCCGCGTGACCTCATCCTCCTCATAGGGGATGACGGTCTCGCTGAGGAAGTGGCGCAGCGGCAGATCCGCCAGCGCCCGCTGCGCGGCGACGCGCTGCGCAGCACTTTCGGCGGCGACACCGGCCAGCGCATCGCCAGACCGCGGCGGCGTGGCGCAGGCCAGCAGCCGGCGAAGGTCCGGGAAGACGTGGCGCGTGCCGCCGATGGTCTGCGCAAACCCCATGCCGCCCCCCGGCCTGCCATGCTGTGCCGCCGCATCGTCATGGCATCCCGGGCGCCCGCTTGCCAACACCTTCCGCGCGCCCGATCCTGCGCCCCACCCCGGGAGGACCCAGATGGATCGCGACGCGCTGGAAATGCGCCCCGATGCGGCGGCCGATTGGCCCGATCGCATCTATGATGTGCTCAAGGCCCACAATATCACTCAGATCGCCCTGGTGCCGGATGCCGGCCATGCGCGGCTGATCCGGCGGTGCCTCGCCGACAACGCGATGACCGTGGTGACCCTGACGACGGAGGAGGAAGGTGTCGCCCTTCTCGCCGGCGCCTGGCTCGGCGGTGTGAAGGGAGTGCTGCTGATGCAATCCTCCGGCGTCGGCAACTGCATCAACATGCTCTCGCTCGCCACCATGCACCGCACGCCGATGCCGATGATCGTGACGATGCGCGGCGATTACGGCGAATTCAACCCGGCGCAGATCCCGATGGGCCATGCGAGCCAGGCCGTGCTGGAAGCCATGGGCACGCTGGTGCATCGCGCCGACCGGCCGGAGGATGTCGAAGCCACGGTCGATGCGACGATCCGCATGGCCTTCAACACCTTCCGCCCCACCGCGACCCTGATCGGCCAGCGGCTGATCGGCGCCAAGACCTTCGGGAAGGATTGAACGCGATGCTCGCGCCATCCGGAAAGCTCCACCGCCGCGCGGTGGTGAACGCGCTGCTCACCGATCGCGGAGACCTGCTGGTCATCGCGGGGCTGGGCGCCTCGGCCTGGGACATCACGGCGGCCGGGGATTGTCCGACCAATATGCCGCTCTGGGGCGGCATGGGGGGTGCGGCGATGATCGGCCTCGGCCTGGCACTCGCGCAGCCCACGAAGCGCGTGCTCGTCATCACCGGGGATGGGGAGGCGCTGATGGGCGTCGGCGCCTTCGCCACCATCGCGGTGAAGCAGCCCGCCAACCTCTCCATCATCGTGCTCGACAACGAGCATTACGGGGAGACCGGCGGGCAGGAAACGGCAACGCGGCACGGCGTCGACCTCGCCGCCATGGCGCGCGGCGCGGGGATCGCGGAGGCGCGCGTGGTGACGACACCGGAGCAGGTGGCGCCGCTGCGGGACATCATCCACAGCGGCCAGGGCCCCTTTCTCGCCGTGGTGAAGATCGACGCGACGAACCTGCCGCTCGCGCTGCCACCGCGGGAGGGTGCGTTTCTCCAGGCGCGGTTCCGCGAAGCCGTGCTCGGCCCGGCGGCGCACCACCAGCTTTGATCGCCCGGGGTGGGGAAGACCCCCACCCCAACCCTCCCCCGCAAGCGCGGGAGAGGAAGCGGGTTGTGCCATGCGCGCACCCTTCCCTTCTTTCACCGTGAGTCCCCGCCATGCCCCACGTCATCTGCATCCGCCCCATCCATGAAGCCGCCATCGCGCGGATGCGGGCGGAGCCCGGCGTGACGGTGGAGGTGCTGATGGATACCTCCCCCGAGGCCATCGCCCGCACCATGCCGACGGCGGATGCGCTGATCGTGCGGATGCACAAATGCGACCGCGCCTTCCTCGACCAGTGCACAAGGCTGAAGATCCTGGCGCGGCATGGGGTGGGGTATGACAGCGTCGATGTCCCGGCGCTGACCGAACGTGGCATCCCACTGACCATCACGCCGGAAGCCAATGCGGTGTCCGTCGCCGAGCACGCGCTGATGATGATGCTGGCCTGCGCGCGCAAGCTCACGGCCTATGACGCCAATCTGCGCCAGGCGAAGCCGCTCTGGGGCGGGCAGCCGGGCCTGCCTTCCATGGACCTCGAAGGCCGCACCGTGCTGGTGGTGGGCTTCGGGCGCATCGGCTCCCGCGTCGCCAATCTCTGCAAGGCCTTCGGCATGAAGGTGCTGGTGCGGGACCCGAATGTGACGAAGGGGCTGATCCGCGGCCTCGGCTTCACGCCGGTGCCGGATGCGGCGGAAGCGGCGGGGGAGGCCGATTTCGTCACGCTCCACTGTCCCTCCAACGCCGAGACGCGGCACATGGTGAATGGCGGCTTCCTCGCGCGGATGAAGCCGGGCGCCATCCTGGTGAACACGGCACGCGGCACGCTGGTGGATGAAGCCGCCCTCGATGCCGCGCTGCGCGCGGGGCATGTGGGCGCCGCGGGGATCGACGTGTTCCATGACGAACCCGCGGAAGCCGGCCTGCCGCTGCTGACGGCGCCGAACCTGATCTTCACGCCCCACGTCGCCGCCAGCACGCAGGAAAGCCTGGCGCGTATGGCGATGGATGCGGCGGAGGCCGTGCTGTCCTGCTTCAATGGCGACCTCGACCCCGAGGTGGTCGTCAATCGAGAAGTCCTGCCCCGAAGGAACTGACCGCCATGCGCCGCCTGCTCGCCTTGCTGCTGCTGGCGGCGACGCCCGCCGCGGCGGAACCCGTGCGCGCCACGCGGCAGATGGCCGCCACCGCCAGCCCGCATGCGACGGACGCCGCACTCGCCATGCTGCGCGCCGGCGGCGGTGCGGTGGATGCCGCCGTCGCCGCGCAGGCCGCGCTTTCGGTGGTGGAGCCGCATGCGAGCGGGCTCCTCGGCGGCGCCTTCCTGCTGGTCTGGGACCAGGCGCAGGGCAGGCTGCGATTCTACGAAGGCATCGCCAGCGCGCCGGCCGCCAGCGCGGACCGGCTGACGGCGGGCGGCATCGGCCCCGCCAGCGCCGCACGCTCCGGCCGCTCCGTCGCCGTGCCCGGCAATATCGCAGCCCTCGCCCTGGCGCATGACGCGCATGGCAAGCTGCCCTGGGCGAGCCTCTTCGCCCCGGCCATCGCGCTGGCGGAGCAGGGCTTCCCGCTGCCGCCCTATCTGCACCAGGCGATCCGCGCCCGCGCGGCCGAATTGCGGCGGGTGGAGAGCCTGCGGGCGCTGTATTTCGACGCGGCGGGCGAACCGCTGGCCGCCGGCGCGCCCTTCCGCAACCCGGAACAAGCGGCGGCGCTGCGGCTGCTGGCGGCCGAGGGGCCGCGCGCGATCCATGGCGGGGCGCTTGGCCGCGCGGTGGTGGAGGCGGTGGCGGCGCAGGCCGTGCCGGGCTGGATGACCTTGGCGGACCTGGCGGCCTATCGCGCCGTGGAACGGGAGCCGGTCTGCGCGGTGGCCTTCGCGCGGCGCATCTGCACGGCGGCGCCGCCTTCCTCCGGCGGCATCGCGATGCTGCAGACGGTGGCGATCGCGGAACGCCTCGGCATCGCCAGCGCAGTGCGGGACAGCGCGGCGGCGGCGCATCTGTTCATCGAGGCCAGCCGGCTGGCGACGGCGGATCGGCGGCGCTGGATCGGGGACCCGGACCAGGTGGGGGTGCCGGTCGCGGCGCTGCTCGATGCGGCGTATCTCGATGCCCGCGCGGCGCTGGCCGCCCCCGATCGCGCCATGGCGCGGGTCTCGGCCGGGGAGCCAACGCTGCGGCGCGGCGCCCTGCCGCCCGAGGCCGATCCCTGGGGGGAGGCGACGACGACGCAGGTGGTGGTGGTGGATGCGCGCGGCGATGCGATCTCCCTCACCACCACCAACAACCTGAATTTCGGCGCGGAACTGGCAGCGATGGGCGTCACGCTCAACAACGCCATGACGAATTTCTCGACCAACCCGGGCACCGCCGAAGCCCCCGCGCAGAACCGCATGGCGCCGGGCAAGCGGCCGGTGACGACGATGGCGCCGACGATGGTGTTCGGCGCGGATGGACGGCCGGAGCTGATCCTCGGCGCCGGCGGTGGCGCGCGAATCCCGGATGCGGTGGCGGCCGCGGTGATCGAGGTTCTGGCCTTCGGCGCCAATGCCGAACGTGCGACGGCGCGGCCGCGCATCGGGGCGGAAAACGGGGTGGTGGAGTTGGAGCGGGATACGCCGTTGGCCGAGCATGAGGCGGCGCTGACGGCGCTGGGGCATGCACCGCGCGTGGTGGCGATGAATACCGGGTTGCAGGTGGTGCGGCGGCTGGTGGATGGCACGCTGGAAGGGGCGGCCGATCCGCGGCGGGATGGGGTGGCGGCGGGGGATTGAGGCCGTTCTGGCCAGGTGGCGCGGCCCCCTCACCCAACCCTCTCCCCCATGAAAAACGGGGAAGAGGGCTTTTTCGGCTATGCGGCGCCGCCTATTCGAACTTGATGTTCGCGGCCCGGATCAGCTCGGCGTATTTCTGCGCGTCGCGGCGCAGCAGGGCGGCCGCATCGGCGCTGGTGCCGCCGCCGGGCAGGAAGCCGGCATCCTTCACGCGCTGGCGCAGCACCGGGTCGGCAAGGGCCTTGTTCACCGCCGCGACCCAGCGCTGGGCGATCGGCCCCGGCAGGTTCGGCGGGCCCATCACCATGTACCACACGCTGGCATCGAACCCCGGAAAGCCGCTTTCGGCCACTGTCGGCAGGTCTGGCAGCCAGTCCACCCGCTCCGGCAGCGTTGTCGCCAGGGCGCGCACGCGGCCGGCGCGGATATGCGGCAAGTAGGTCGGCAGGGTATCGACCGCGATGTCGATGCGCCCGGCCATGATCTCATTCACGGCCTGGCCGGTGCCGCGGAAGGGAATGTGCTGCATGGAGATGCCACCGGCATGGCACAGCAATTCCCCCGCCAGATGCTGGGACGTGCCGACGCCGGAGGACGAATAATTCAGCTTGCCCGGATTGGCCCGCGCATGGTCCAGCCATTGCGCGAAGGTCTGCGCGGGGGAGGACAGCGGCACCACCGCCACCAGCGGCACCGTGCCGGCCAGCACCACGGCGGTCTGGTCGGCATAGATGTCGAAGGGCGGCGGGTTCATCGTCGGCGGGGCGACGGCGGAAGCGCTGACCGTCGTCATCAGCATCTGGTAGCCATCCGGCCGGCCGCGGGCATTCTGGGTCGCGGCAATGGTGCCGGAGGCCCCGGCGCGGTTCTCGATGGCGATGGGCTGGCCCAGTTCCTCCTGCAAGGCGGGTTGCAGCAGGCGGGCGATGATGTCGGTCCCACCGCCGGGGGCGAACCCCACAAGCAGGGAGACGGTGCGGTTCGGATAGGCGCCCTGCGAAAAGCCCGGCAGCGGCAGCGCGGCGGCACCGGCCACGCCCATCATCAGGCGACGGGTGAGCATCGACTTCCTCCCAATATTGCTTGGGAGGAAGCATGCCGAATGCTCAGTTGCCCGTCCAGTTGGGGGCGCGCTTGTTGAGGAAGGCGTCCATGCCCTCCCGGAAGTCTTGGCTGCCGAAGCATAATTCCACGAGGTCATCGCCCTGGATCGTGCCAGCGGCCATGCGCAGGCGCTTGAGGGCGAATTTCGTTGCGGTCAGCGTGCGCGGCGCCATCCCCGCCACCGTCTCCGCCAGCGTCATGGCGCGTTCGGCGACGGCATCCGGCGTCGGCAGAATCTCCGAGATCAGGCCGGCAGCCAGCGCCTCTGGCGCTTCCATCAGCCGGGCCGTGAAGATCAGTTCCTTGAGCTTGGCCGGCCCGATCAGGGAAGCAAAGCGCCCGACATTCGAGGTGGAGAGGCAATTCCCCAGCGTGCGCGCGACCGGCACGCCGAACTTCGCATTGGCCGAGGCGATGCGGAGGTCGCACACCGCCGCGATGCCGAGCCCGCCGCCCGTGCAGGCGCCGGCGATGGCGGCGATGACCGGCTTCGGGCAATCCTCGACGGCGGACAGCACGCGGTCGATCCGCTTTTCGTAGTCGAGGCCATCCTGGCCGGATTTGAACGCCTTGAACTGGCTGATATCGGTGCCGGCCGCGAAGGCCTTGCCGCCGGCGCCGGTGATGACCCAGGCGCGGATCTCGGGGTTCGCCGTGACAGCGGCGGCCTGCTCGACCAGGCCTTCATACATGGCGAAGGTCATGGCGTTGCGCTGGTCGGGGCGGTTCAGCGTGGTCCAGGCGATGCGGCCGCGCGTCTCGTGCAGGATATCGGGCATGGGCTTCCTCCGGTCGGCACCCCTTGTGCAGCGGGGCGGGGTGGGGCGACAAGACCGCACCCTTCCAAGGACCCCGCCATGCGTATCGTCAGCGTCAAGCAGGCCACCGCGCCCATCGCGAGCGCCATTGCCAACGCCTATATCGATTTCTCGAAAATGACGGCCTCTATCGTCGCGGTGACGGTGGAAGGGGAAGGCGGCAAGCGTGCGACCGGCTACGGCTTCAATTCGAATGGGCGCTACGCCCAGCCGGGCCTGCTGGCGGAACGCTTCATCCCGCGCCTGCTGGAAGCGACGGAAGCCCAGGTCACGCGCCCCGATGGCAAGCTGAACCTGGCCGGCGCCTGGGCCGCCATGATGAAGAACGAAAAGCCGGGCGGGCATGGTGAACGCAGCGTCGCCGTCGGCGTGCTGGACATGGCGCTGTGGGATGCGGCGGCGAAGCTGGATGGCGTGCCGCTGTGGAAGCTGCTGGCGGACCGCTTCAATGCCGGGCAGGCGGACCCTGCGGCCTGGGTCTATGCCGCGGGCGGCTATTACTACCCCGGCAAGGGCGTGGACCAGTTGCTGGAGGAGATGAAGCGCTACCTCGGCATGGGCTATTCCACCGTCAAGATGAAGATCGGCGGCGCCCCTGGCACGCCGCTGAAGGATGCGCTGGCGGAGGATATGGCCCGCATCGAGGCCGTGCTGAAGCTGGTGGGTGGCGATGGCAAGAAACTCGCCGTCGATGTGAATGGCCGCTTCGGGTTGCACGCGGCGCTGACCTACGCCGCCGCCCTCGCGCCCCTGGGCCTGCGCTGGTACGAGGAACCCCTCGACCCGCTGGACTACAGCACCCACGCGACACTCGCGGAACACTACGCGCCGCCGATCGCGACCGGCGAGAACCTGTTCTCGATGCAGGATGCGCGGAACCTGATCCGCCATGGCGGGCTGCGGCCGGACCGGGATATTCTCCAATTCGACCCGGCGCTGTCCTACGGGCTGGTGGAGTATCTGCGGACGCTCGACATGCTGGCCGCCCATGGCTGGTCCCGCCGCCGCTGCGTGCCGCATGGCGGGCACCAGTTCGCGCTGAACATCGCGGTCGGCCTCGGCCTCGGCGGCAATGAAAGCTACCCCGAGGTCTTTGCCCCGTTTGGCGGCTTCGCCGACAATGTGCCGGTGGTGGACGGCAAGGTCGCGCTGCCGGAGATCCCCGGCATCGGCTTCGAGGCAAAGAGCGCGCTGTACCGGACCTTCAAGATGCTGGAGGACTGAAGGACCGAGGCCGGGCCTCGCCTGCGGCCCGGCGCCGCAGCGTATGGGAT
>CANJXD010000135.1 GCA_947478535.1 Acetobacteraceae bacterium | reverse complement strand
GCTCGCGAAGCCCGGCATCACCTGCGGCAGGGCCGCGTAGGTGACGATGGAAGCCCAGGTGCCGCCGGCGGCGGTCACGCCCTCGGCCGGCTTCATGTCGATGTTCTCCGCCATCTCGGCGAACTGCTTGCCGAGGGCGCCGAGGCTGTGCAGCGCGATGGCCAGCACGCCGGGCAGCGGCCCGAGGCCGAAGGCGATGACGAAGGTCAGCGCGAACACGATCTCCGGCACCGTGCGCAGGAATTCCAGCACGCGGCGCGCCACGAAGCGCGGGAGGGCGGCTTGCGTGATGTTCTCCGCCGAAAGGAACGCCATGACGACGCCACCGAGGAAGCCGAGCAGCGTGCCGACCGCCGCCATCAGGATGGTGTCCGCCAGCTTGGCGAGCCAGCGTGGCAGGTCCCAGAACAACTCGACCGGATCCATCCACACGCGCTGGCCGGCGTGGTCACCCTCCTGCAACGTCAGGATGCGATCGAAATAGCCCCAGAACTGCCCGCCCCGCTGCCAGAGCACGCCGAGGTCGAAGCCGACGACGGGAAGGCTTACGGCGACGAGCAGAACCAGGATCGCGATGCCCGTGAACAGGCGCCGCCGCTTGTCCCGCTGCGCCGCCGCGTAGCCGGCGGCGCGTGCGATCACGCGCGGATCCTGTGCCGCGCCGTCGAACCAGGCTGCGGTCACGCGCGATGAACCTGGCTGGGGAAGGCCATCGGTGTCAGCTCCGCCGGCGGCGCAGATTGTCGACGAACCGGTTCAGCTCGATGATCGGCTGATAGGTCGCGTTGTCCACCGGTTCCAGCGGCCCCTGGCGCCCTTCATAGATGCGCGCGAAGACGGCGGGGTTGCGCTGCGGCATCTCCAGGATCGCGGTGCGGATGGCCGCGCGCAGTTCCACGGGCAGCGTCGTGAGATAGGCGAAGGGCGAGTTCACGATCTGCTCAGAGCGGTAGATGATGCGGAAATCGCCGGCCCGCGCCATGCCCTTGCGGTCCATGCGCAGCAGGTTCGATTCCGTCTCATCGTTCCACCAATTGGCGGCGACATCGACGGTGCCCTGCTGCAGCGCGAGGATCGCGTTCTCATGGCTGCCGGTATAGACGACGCGGCCGAAGAACTGCTCCGGCTCGATGCCCATCTTGTTCAGGGCGTAGCGCGGCACGTTGTTGCCGGAGGTCGAATTGGGATCCACCAGCCCGATGTTCTTCCCGCGCAGGTCGCGGATTTCGCGATAGGTCGATTCGGCCTTCACGTAGAAGACGGAGTAGTAGCCCTTCGTGCCGTCGAGATTGGTCTCGATCGCGAAGGCCTCGACCTGCGCGCCGGTCATCAGCGCGCGGGCGAAGGCGGACGGACCGTAGTAGCCGACATGAATGTTGCCGGCGCGCTGGCCCTCGATCACCGCAGCGTAGTCATTGGCGATACGGAGCGTGACGCGCGTGCCGATCTCGCGCGCCAAGTATTCGGCGAAAGGACCCCAGCGCTCGGAAACGCCGGAGGCATTCTCCGACGGGACGATCGCATAGACGATCTCCGGATACTGGGCGCGCCAGGATTGGGCGCGGGCGCCCGTGACGAGAGCGGGCAACAGCAGCGAGGAGCCGATGAGGCTACGGCGAAGCATGGGGGGTTCTCCCTTGGTTCAGTCGAGGGTCAGAGGACGGCTTCGGCCAGCGGCAGCGGCTGAGGGGCCAGGGGCGCGCCTATCACCTCATCCGCCTCCAGCCCATAAAGCTCGCGCGAGGCAGCCTCGGTGAGGCGCTCCGGCACGTCGTCGAAGACAAGGCGACCGGCGGAGAGCCCGATCAGCCGGTCGCAATAGCGCCGCGCGAGGTCGAGCGAGTGAAGGTTGCACAGCACGGTGATGCCGTAGCGGCGGTTGATGCTGGCCAGCGCATCCATCACCAGCTGGGTGTTGCGCGGATCGAGCGAGGCGACCGGCTCATCCGCCAGGATCAGCGCCGGTTCCTGGACCAGGGCGCGACAGATGGCCACGCGCTGCTGCTGGCCGCCGGAGAGCTGGTCCGCGCGCTGGGCCGCAAGCTCCCCGATATCGAACTGCTCCAGCGCCGAAAGCGCGATGGCGCGGTCCATCTCGGGCCACAGGCCGAGAAGGGACCGATAGGCGGGCACATGGGCGAGGCGCCCCACCATGACATTGGTCAGCACATCGAGCCGCCCGGCCAGGTTGAACTGCTGGAACACCATGGCGCATTGCGACCGCCAGGCCCGCAGCGCCGAGCCCTTCAGCGCGGTGATATCCCGCCCATCCCAGACGATGCGCCCCTCGCTCGGCTCGACCAGGCGATTGATCATGCGCAGGAGGGTGGACTTGCCGGCACCGGAACGGCCGATAACGCCGATGAAGGCGCCACGGGGCAGGGAGACATTGACCCGATCGACGGCCACACAGCCGGGGTATCGGCGTGTCAGCCCCTGTAGCTCCAGCATCACTCTGCCGCCCCGCCTGCCGTCGTGGGGCGGAACTAGCCGGGTGCTCTTGCGGCTGCGTGGCGGTTTCGCGACAACTTTGTGAAGGCGGGTTGAGTCGGTCGCTTCGCCCAGTGTCTCGGCTGGCGAGGTTGACAGCACACCGGCGCGCGCACAGCGTTCGACGAAGCCGATGGCTGGCCTCGGCCGAGAAAGCACGAGGCTGGACATCAAGGACAAGAAGGCCAGGGGGGAGCTTGCCATGCCCATCGCGCGGCGCGGCCTGGGTGCAATCGCAGGCGGCCTCTTCTGGCCATGCACGACGCGGCGTGCCGCCGCCGAGACGTTCCCTACCCGCCCCATCCGCATGGTCGTACCCTTCACGGCGGGCGGCGGCACCGATGTGGTCGGCCGGGAACTGGCACAGCTCCTCGGGGTGGAACTCGGCCAGGTCGTGCTGATCGACAACCGCCCTGGCGGCGGCACGGTGCTCGGCTCCGACCTCGTCGCGAAGACGACGCCGGATGGGCACACGCTGCTGCTCACCACCTCCGCCTTGGCAATCAATGCCTCGCTGGTCAGGGGCCTGCCCTATGATACGGAGCGCGACTTCGCGCCGGTCGGGCTGATCTGCTACGGGCCGAACGTGATCGTGACGCGCCCGGACAGCCCGCTCCGTTCGGTGCAGGACATCGTCACCGCGGCGCGGGCGGCGCCTGGGCGGCTGACCTACGGGTCCTCCGGCAATGGGTCCGCCGTGCATCTGGCGGCGGAGCTCCTCAAGCTGACGGCCAGCGTGGACATCACCCATGTCCCCTATCGCGGCGCCGGCCCGGCCTATACCGATCTTCTCGGCGGTCGGCTCGACATGGTGTTCGGCACGGCAGGGGGTGTGGCCGCATTGGTGAAGGCCGATCGGCTGCGCGCCGTCGCCGTCACCTCCGCCAGCCGCTCGGCCGCCTATGAGGGCGTGCCGACAGTGGCCGAGACGCTTCCTGGCTACGAGGCGGAGGTCTGGTATGGGGTGTTCGCGCCGGCCGCCACGCCGCCTGCGATCGTGGCCCGGCTGAATGAAGCGATGCGCCGCGCCACCGCGGCCCCCGCCTACCGCGCGCGGCTGACCGGCGAGGGCCTGACCGTCGGCGTGAACAGCCCGGAGGAGATGACGCGCTTCATGCGGGCGGAAGAAGCCCGCTGGCGTCGCGTGGTGGTTGGCGGCCGGATCACATCGGATTGATGCGGAACAGGGAGAACGGCAGCGAGATGGCCCAGGGACGCCTGCAGAACAAGGTCGCGATCATCGTCGGGGCCGGGCAACAGCCCGGTGGCACCATCGGCAATGGGCGCGCCGTCGCGGAACGCTTCGCCGAGGAGGGTGCGGCGCTGCTGCTGGTCGATATCAATGAGGAATGGGTCGAGGAAACCCGCGCCGCGGTGCAACGCCACGGCCACCCCGCCTCCGTGCTGCGCGCCGATATCACGCGTGAGGAGGATTGCGCCGCCATCGCGCGGGCCTGCATGGAACGCCATGGGCGGATCGACATCCTGCACAACAATGTCGGCCGCTCGAAAGGGGACCGCAAGACGACCGAGATGGATGCGGATATGTGGGACGCCATCATGGGCATGAACCTCAAGGGGATGTTCATGACCTGCAAGCACGTCCTGCCGCACATGATCGCGCAGCGCGCGGGCTGCATCATCAACATCTCCTCCACCTCCTCGCTCGCCGCGCGCCCGACCGTGACCTACAAGACCAGCAAGGGCGCGGTGAACACGCTGACGCAGCACATCGCGATGGAGAATGCGCGGCACGGGGTCCGCGCCAACGTCATCCTGCCGGGGCTGATCGATACGCCGATGGCCATCGAGCGGCGCGCGGCGGAACGCGGCGTGCCGCGGGAGACGATCCGGGCGGAGCGTGACGCCCTGGTGCCGCTGGGCCGCATGGGCTCGGCGTGGGATGTCGCCAACGCCGCCGTCTTCCTGGCCTCGGACGAGGCCGGCTACATCACGGGTGTGATCCTGCCGGTCGATGGCGGCCTGCTGGAGAAGCGTGGCTGAACCGCTCGGCTGCCCTGAGCGAAAGCCACCGGGAAGGTGGTGCGTGCGGACAATGGGGGGGGGAGAACTGCGGTGATGCGCAGACCGATGCTGGCGGCCCTGCTCGGCCTTTCACTGGCGGCGCCGCGCGCCGAGGCGGCGGAGGTGCTGCGCCTGATGTCGGGCTTCGCGCCCGGCGGCCCGGTGGACCAGATCGCGCGCGTCATGGCGCCGGCACTCGGCGCCGAACTGGGCCGCACCGTGGTCATCGAGACGCGAGCGGGGGCCGGCGGCACCATCGCGGCGCAGGCGGTGGCGCGGTCTCCGGCAGATGGCAACACGCTGCTGATCACCACCTCCAGCATCGTGATCACCGCGGGCACGGTGCCGAACCTGCCTTATGACCCCCGGCGCGACCTTGAGCCGCTGTACTTCCTGGGCCCCGTGCAGACGATGCTGGTGGCGCGCCCCTCGCTCGGCGTGCGCAACATGGCGGAACTGGTCGCCAAGGCGCGGCGGGGTGACCGGCTGAGCTACGGCTCCACCGGCGTCGGCTCCACCATGCATATCGGCGGGGAGTTGTTCAGCATCGCCACCGGGACGCAGCCGGTCCATGTCCCCTATCGCGGCGCGGCGCCGGCGATCACGGACCTCGTGGCGGGCAATATCGACATGCTGAACGCCGATATCCCGGTGCTGCGACCCTTCGTGCAGGACCGCCGCCTGATCCCGATGGTGATCTACGACACGCAACGCTCACCGCAACTGCCGGACGTGCCGACGGCAACCGAGGTCGGGCTGCCCGGGCTCGACATGAGCAACTGGTACGCGGTCTTCGCCCCCGCCGGGGTGCCGGAGCCGCTGATGCGGGAGCTGGAAGCCGGGCTCGCACGGGCCCGCGCGAACCCCGAGGTCGTGGCCCGGCTGGCGGAAGCCGGCTTCGGCCCGCCACTCGACCGCGTGGCCTTCCGCGCGCGTTTCATGGCGGATTTCGACCGCTGGGTGCCGTTCGTGCGGCAGGCAGGCATCCGGGCGGAGTGACCGCGGCAGGACCCGGATTGCCCGGCGCGCGATCAGCGGGCTATGGCGCGGACCGCGCCGCAAGGTAGTCCTCCAGCGAAAGGCGATCGGGCGGCGGTGTCCAGGGGGTCGGCGTGAGGTCGGCGAAGAGCGTGGCCTCGTCGAACCAGCAACGCGGCGGCGGGTAGCCCCAATCCATCGTGTTGGCCCGCCGCGCGGCATCCCAGCGCACCGGCTCCTGCTCCAAATCCGTCATGTGGTGCGGCGCTTCCAGCACGAGTTCGACGCGATGGCCGTCAGGGTCGCGGAAATACACGTACTGCACATGGCCAAGCCCGTGCCGGCCCGGGCCGCGTTCGACGGAGGGGCCGTATTTGTGCAGCCCGGCGGCATCGCAGGCGCGGAACATGTCGATCATGCTCGGCGTCACATAGGCGAAGTGGTGCAGGCGCGGGCCGGGCCCGGCGAGGAAGACCAAGTCCCAGGGGATGTCCTTGCGGTGCATGAAGGCGCCTACCAGCGCATCCTGCGGCCCCACCACGATGTAGTCGGAGGTGCGGAAACCGAGCGTGGTGTAGAAGGCGGCAGCGGCGGCTACATCCGCCATGTGGATCTGCTTGTGGTCGAAGCGCAGCGCCGCGCCGCCGGGGTGGTGGTCCGTCTGCAGCAGCCGCCGATCCACTGCCTCCATCCGCGCACAGAATTCGAGCGGCGTTCCCATGGGATCCGCGGCATGCAGCGTGCGGCCCTGGAAGGGCACGTCGACGAAGCGCGCGGGCAGGCCGATGCTGTCGAAATACGCGGCGGCCTTGTCCAGCTCCTCCTCCGTCTGCACGCGCAGGCCGACGCGTTCGCAGACCGGGGCCGCATCCGATTGGCGCAGCACCAGGCTGTGATGCGCGATCTCCTCGATCGCCCGCAGCCAGGCCAGCGCGCCGTCGCGTCGCGTCACCACCAGGCCGATGACGCGGGTGTAGAAGGCGATGGCGGTATCGAGGTCACGCACCGTCAGCACCACGTGGCTGGCGCGGGTGACGTTGAAGGGCGGGTAGAAAACCGGCGGCGGGATGGACATGGCGGGTGCTCCGGCGGTTCAGATTTTGCTGAACCAGGGTTCATTCTCGACCTTCAGCGGGCCGTTGATGCGCGCCACGGCATTGTACCAGGCGACGGCCATGACGAGGTCCATCGCTTCCCGCGGCGTGAACGCGGCGATCAGCGCGGACCAGGTGGCGTCCGTCACCTCGATATGGCGCGTCGCTTCCTCGGCATAGCGGCACACCGCGCGTTCCCGGTCGCTGAACAGCGGCGAGGTTGCGTAGTCATCGAGGGCGGCGAGTTGTTCGCGCGTCACGCCGCCGCGGATGGCATGGTTCCAGTGGTGGTCGAATTCGTAGCGGGAATTGGCGGCACGCGCCGTCATCATGATGCCGAGTTCCCGATGATGCTGGTCCATGACGGAGCCGTGCCGCATCTCCTTCGTGAAGGTCAGCAGCGCGTCCATCAGGTTCGGCATATTGGCGAGGGCGAGGAAGACATGCGGCGTCGGGTTGCCGCGTTCCTTCTGCATGCGGTCGTAGGTCGCGCGGTATTCCTCGGGGAATTCCTCGCGGCTCGGCAGGGGGACGCGCGCCATGCGGATGTTCCTCGTCTCAGGACCGGCGGAAGATGGACTGGCTGCGGCGAGCCTTGATGCGCCACCCCGCCGGGGTGCGAACGAAATCATCGTGGTATTCCACGATCGCATCGGCGCCGGTCAGCGGCGCTTCGCCGCTCACCGCGCCATCATGGCGATAGACAGTGGCATAGGAGACGCCGCGTGCCGTCTCCGGCCCCGTCACCTCCACCAGCGCATTGGTGGAGATATGGCGGGAGACGACGTCGCGCGGACGCTGTGCCATGAAGGCGCGCAGCGCGGCATGACCTTGCAGGCTCGCCTTGGGGCGGATCCAGGCGCCATCCTCGGTGAAGATGCCGACGAAGGCTTCAGCATCGTGGTGGTCGGCGGCAATGGCGTAGGTGGCGATCAGTTTCAGGCAATCCTGCTCGATCGCGCGGCGTTCATCCTCGGTCATGCCATGGTCCGATATCTCCGGGGCCGGCATGTCAGGTGCTGACGATGTTGCGGTCACGGATCACGCGGCCCCATTCCTCCCACTCCCGCTCCACCTTGGCGCGCAGCGCCGGCAGGGCCATCGGTTCGGTCAGCATGGAAACCTCCGCCGCGCGGTTCCGGCCTTCGGCGCCGAGCGTGATGGCGTTGATCTCGTTGTGCAGACGCTCGACGATCTCCATCGGCGTGCCGGCGGGGGCGAGCAGGCCGAGCCAGAAATCCATCGCCAGGCCTGGCGCCACCGTTTCCGATACCAGCGGCGCATCCGGGAAGATCGGGGATCGCCGTTCGCCCACCGTCGCCAGCACACGCCCACGACCGGAGGCGATCAGCGGCCGCGCCGTCAGCACATCGAGCAGCGCGACATGCACATCGCCCGCCAGAAAGGCTGCGCCGAGCGGGCCGCCGCCATTATACGGCAGGTGCACCATCTCCGTGCGCGTCTGGCCCATGAACATCTCCATGGCGACATGGCTGAAGGCGCCGACACCGTGGCTGCCCAGGTTGTACTTGCCGGGATTGGCGCGCAGTTCGGTGACGAAGTCCTCGATCCCGGCTGCCGCGACATTCTGGTTCACGACGATGACGGAAGGCCCGCTCAGCGTGATCGCGATCGGCATCAGGTCGCGCGGCGTATTGTAGGGCGCGGGCCGGCGCAGATGCGGCGAGATGAGAAAGCCGCTGTTGGACGCGTAGAGGATGGTGTGGCCATCGGGCGCAGCCCGCACCGTGGCCAGCGTGCCGACGATGCCGCCCGCGCCGGGCCGGTTTTCCACCACCACCGGCCGGCCAAGCCGCTGGCCGAGCGGCACGGCGAGGACGCGGGAGAAAATGTCGGTCTGGCTGCCTGGCGCGGCCGGGGAGATCAGGCTGACATTGCGGCTGGGATAGCCGGCCTGCGCCAGAGCCGGCGCGGCCAACGGCGTGGCGGCCAGGGTGCCGGCCGCACCGAGCAACCGGCGGCGCGTGATGCCTTGCATGGTGTCCCTCCGAAGGTCTTTTCTTGTGCCGGAGAGGCTTTCACGCAGGGCCGGTAGCGTCAAGCAAAAATCGATATTTTGGGCCCCGCTAGGCGGCGGAGGCCAGGGTCACCAAGCCCGTGAGGTCCTGCACCACGCCGGCGCGGATGGGCATGCAGGCCGGCGGAAACTCCTGCCGGAAGCGGAAGCCGCGGTCGCGCGCCGCATCGAGGAACCGTGGCAGGTGCCGCACGGCGCCATTCGGCAGGTCATGCAGCACCATCAGCGTCCAGTCCCGCTGGCCAAGCTGGTCCAACGCCGTCTCGCACCAGCCATCGGGGTCGGCGAAGTCACGCGGCACGGCATTCCAGGTGACGCAGGTGAAGCCGCGCTGGGTCAGGGTCTCCACCGCCTCCGCATTCAGCAAACGCGCATCGAGATGCCCACCGCCACCAAACGGCCGGAACAGCTTCGCGGGATGCGCAAAGGGCGCGATGGCCGCCTGGGTCCGCAGGATTTCCTCGGTGGCCGCGCCGGGCGCCCGCAGCGCGCCGAGCGGTGTTTCATGCGTCCAGCTATGGTTGCCGATCCAGTGGCCGGCATCACGCGCGCGGCGCATCAGCGATTGGCCTTCCGGCGTCGCCGCCTTGCGGCCGATGACGAAGAAGGCGGCGAGGATGTCGCGCGCCGCCAGCGCCGCCAGCACCAGGGGTGTCGCCGCCGGCTCCGGCCCGTTGTCGAAGCTCAGCGTGAGGTCAGGCACCCTGCCCCCAGCGGCTGCCACCCGATGCGATGCGGGAGAGTTCCTCGCCCAGCCCCTGATTGCGGGCCGCGGCCTCGATATCATCGGCCGTGCGTTGCAGATGCGCGGCGAGCAGCGCCACCGCTTCCTCCGCCGCGCCATCCAGCACGGCCTTCACGATCTGCCCGTGTTCCGCCTGCACATCCCGCGACAGGCCCCGCACCAGGCGCGACATGCGGCGATAGCGCTCGCTCTGTTCATAGAGCGTGGTGCGGAAGCGCATCAGCCATTCCAGCCCACAGGCGCCGACGAGCGCGGCGTGGAAGCGCGCATGCAGCGCGGACCAGGCCTCATGCGCCTCCGCCGCGTCCTCCGGCAGCGGGTGGCGGCTGGCGCGCAGGGCCTTCCAGCTCGCCTGCACCTCCTCCCGCCACGCCGCGTCGCCGCGCGCCATGGACCGGCGCAGCGCCAGGCACTCGATCTCGATCCGCGTCTCCGCGAGGTCCCGCAGGTCCGGCAGCGTCAGCGCGCTGGCGCGGAAGCCACGCTGGTCCTCCGCCACCACCAGCCCATCCGCGACGAGGCGCGACAGGGCTTCCCGCACGATGGCGGCGCTGACCTTGAAGCGCTGGCCGAGCAGCGCAATCAGCAGCTTCTCCCCGGGTTTGATGCGGCAGGCGATGAGGTCTCCGCGCAGCCGGCCATGGACGGCGGAGGTCAGCGTACGGGCTTCCTCCACGCCCGGCATCGGCAGGGCGATCGCGACCGGGGTGGTGCGGTGGTGGGGGGCATCGACCATGGGGAAGGATTGGCGAAAGACGCTTCCAACGTCAAAGGAAAAACGATATTCGATGAAAACGCGGCGCCCCTGCCCCCAGGCCGGCCGCCCCACGGAGGAACCAAGGCATGAGCCAGACGCTGCCCCTGCTGCCCACCACCGTCGTCGGCAGCTACCCGCAACCCAGCTGGCTCGTGGACCATGACAAGCTTCGCGCGCGCCTTGTCCCGCGTATCCGCACGCCGGATATCTGGCGTATCGAGGAGCCACGCCTGGAACAGGCGCAGGATGACGCGACCCTCCTCGCCATGCGGGACATGGAACGCGCCGGCATCGACATCATCACCGATGGCGAGATCCGCCGCGAAAGCTATTCCAACCACTTCTCCTGCGCGCTGGAAGGTGTGGAGCACGCGGTGCCCGGGGAGATCATCGGCCGCACCGGCAAGCCCACGCTCGTGCCGCGCATCGTCGGCCGCGTCCGCCGCATCCGTCCCGTGGAGGTCCGCGATGTCGCCTTCGCGCGGGCCAATACGGATCGCCCGGTGAAGATCACCCTGCCCGGCCCCTTCACCATGACCGCGCAATGCAAGAACGAGTTCTACGGCGACGAGGCCGAGGTCGCGATGGATTTCGCCGCCGCGCTGAACGAGGAAATCCGCGAGCTGAAGGCCGCCGGCGCCGATGTGATCCAACTCGACGAGCCCTGGATGCAGGCCTTCCCCGAGCGCGCCCGCCGCTTCGCCATCGCCGCCATCAACCGCGCGCTGGAAGGCATCAAGGGCACGACGATCGTGCATCTCTGCTTCGGCTACGCCGCGATGGTGAGCAGCAAGCCAACGGGATATTCCTTCCTGCCCGAGCTTTCGGCAGCGACCGCGCAGCAGATCTCGATCGAGGTGGCGCAGCCGAAGCTGGACCTCGGCATCCTGAAGGATCTGCCGGGCAAGACGGTGATGGTGGGCGTGCTGGACCTCGGCTCGCCCGAGGTCGAGACGGCGGAGACGGTGGCCGGGCGCATCCGCGCGGCGCTGAAGGTGCTGCCGCCGGAACGCATCGTGCCGGCGCCGGATTGCGGCATGAAATACCTGCCGAGGGAGACCGCCTTCGGCAAGCTGAAGGCCCTCGCGGATGGCGCCGCCATCGTGCGGCGCGAGATCGCATGAAGGTCCTGGTCTTCGGCGCGGGCGTCAGCCTCTCGCTCGAGGACCTGGCCGCGGCCGCGCCGGGCTACGACTACGTCCTCGCCACCGATGAGTCCGCGACGCTGCGCGAAGCCGCGGAGGCGGAGGTCATCATCGGCCTGGCGCACGCCATCCCCGGCCGCGTGCTGGCGGCGGCGCCGAAGCTGCGGTGGATCCAGGCGCTGACCACCGGGACGGACCAGTTGGAGGCGCTGCCGGAATTGCGGCCCGAGGTGCTGGTCACTGCCATGCGCGGCATCCAGGGGCCGCAGATGGCCGAACTGGCTTTCCTCCTGATGCTGGCGCTGCTGCGGGACATGCGCGGCACGCTGGAACGCCAGGCGGCGCGCATCTGGG
>CANJXD010000134.1 GCA_947478535.1 Acetobacteraceae bacterium | reverse complement strand
AGCCATCCTCCTTCACCGCGCGCTCCAGCGCGCGGACGCCATCCATGCCCTCGGTCGGGTCGAGGCCGGCGAGCGCGGAGAAGCGCGTCGGGTATTTCCGTACGGCGTCCGCAACCAACTCGTAGGGCACGTGGTAGCAGGCGGGATGCCACTTCACGCCGACCTTGGCGGCGACGAGGAAGGCGCGCTCGATCCGCGCCGCATCCATGCGCGCGAGCATCGCCTCCAGGCTGATGCCCTCGAAGGTTTCCTGATCGACGCCGATCTTGCCTTTGAAGAAGGCGCTGCGGTCCGGCCGCGAAGCGAGGGCTTCCCTGGTCCAGATGTTCACCACGGAATCGATGGCCCAGGTGCCGCTCTCGATGCCGTCCGTCGTCGCCATGTCGCTGGTCATGCCCGTCAGAGTCCCATCTCTCGCGCGATCACGTCGCGCAGGATTTCACTGGTACCTTCGCCGAAGGTGTAGAGCCGGCTGTCGCGCCAGTAGCGCTGCATGTCGCTCCCTGCCGCGTAGCCGGCGGAGGCCATGATCTGCATGCCGTGATGCGCCACGAATTGCAGGCATTCCGTCGCGATGATCTTGGCCTGCGCGGCTTCCCGTCGGCAGGGCTGGCCCGTCGCGATTAGCCAGGAAAGCTGCCGCATGGTGAGGCGTGACTGATCGACGCGCATCTGCATGGTCGCGAGCGTGTGGCGGATGGCCTGGTTGGCGCCGATCGGCTTGCCGAACTGCACGCGGTCCTTCGCATGCGAAACGGCCGCATCCACCGCCGCCTGCGCGCAGCCCGTAACCGTCGCGGCCATGGAAGCGCGGGATGCCGCGAGGGTGGAGAGCAGGTGGCGAAAGCCGCGCCCTTCCTGGCCCAGCAGGTTGCCCTCCGGCACGAAGGCGCCATCGAAGCCGATATCGAAGGAGGGCATGCAGTTATTGCCGATCTTCTCGAGTCTCGTCATCGCGACGCCCGCACTGCCCTTCGGCAGCAGCAGCATGGAGATGCCCTCCGCGCCCTGCGATCCCGGCGCGGTCCGCGCGGCGACGAGAAGAAAATCGGCGCCCTCGGCATCGCTGATCCAGGTCTTGCGGCCGAACAGCCGCCAGCCGCCTTCGACCCGCTCCGCGCGCGTCGCCAGCGCCGCCGCATCGCTACCCGCGCCGGGTTCCGTCAGCGCCAGCGCGATCAGCAGCCGCCCTTCCGCCAAACCCGGCAGCAGCGCCGCCTGCTGCGCCGCGTTGCCATAGCCGAGCACCGAGGCGATGCCGAAGCCGACGACCCGGTTGAAGATCGACGCGGCCATGTAGGCGTGGCGGCCGAGCCGTTCCTGCACCAGTGCGACGCTTCGCCAATCCTCCCCCAGCCCGCCTTGCGCTTCCGGGAGTGCCAGACGGAACAGCCCGGCCTCCCCCATCGCGGGCAGCAGGTCATAGGGGGGCATGTGGGCGGCGTCGCGGCGGCGAACTTCGGCGGGCGGCAGATGCTTCGCGCAGAAGCGGTCCACGGTGTCGAGGAAGGCGGTTTGGGTATCGGTGATCGAGAAATCCATCCGTCACGCCCTACCGTGAAGCCGAACACGCCGGCAAGCCCGCATGGTCGGTTGACCGCGATGGCCTGGGGCGGGACTCTGGACGGCCCTTGGGGATAGTCAACCCAGCGATGATCGCCGATGCCCTCGCTCTGCATGCGCAGACGCGCCCGAGCCACCCCGCCTTGGAAGCTTCCGGCTTCGCGCTGGACCATGCGGGGCTCGACCGCGCGGTGAACCGCGTGGCGCGGGCGCTGCTCGCACGCGGTGTCGCGGAGGGCGTGCGCGTCGCGTTGTGCCTTGGCGACCGGCCGCTGCATGTGATCGCGCTATGGGCGCTGGCGCGGATCGGCGCGCCGGTGTTGCCGATGGATCATCGCTGGGCGCCAGCGGAACGCCTCGCGGCGCGGGAAGCGTTTCCCTGCGCGATGAGCCTGGTGGAGCCCTATGCTGCCGATGCCACGCCTGGTGAGATCATCGCCGATGCCGCCTTCGAGGCAGCGGTGGACGCTGCGCCCGCGGATCCGCCGGCACCGCCACGGGACCCCGATCCGCCGATGGTCGTGGCGCTGTCCTCCGGCACCACGGGCCAGCCGAAGGGCCCGCTGATCCGGCAATCGCACATGCTGGCGCGCTTCATCGGCCATTACGTCGGCCTCGGCTTCGATCGCGAGGACCGTTTCCTGGTGGCGACGCCGCTGCATCACGGTGGCGGGCGCGGCTTCGCGATGTCCATGCTGTGGTCGGGCGCCACGGTGCGGCTGTTCAGCCCACCCTGGGAGCCCGCGCAGCTCGATGCCGAGTTTTCCCAGTTTGGCGCCACCGCGACCTTCCTGGTGCCGACGCAGCTGCGTCGCTGCCTTGCGGCGTGTGAGCCCGACGCACCGGTGCGATGGCCGGGGCTGCGCACGCTGGTCTCCACCGGCGCGGCGCTGGCGCCAGCGGAACGCCAGGCGGTGCGGGACAGGCTCTCGCCACGGCTGCATGACTATTACGGCAGCACGGAAGGCGGCGGGGCGACGGTGCTGCCACCGGGCGCCATGGCGACGCGGGGCGATACCGTCGGTCGCGCCGGCTTCGGGATCGACCTGCAAGTGGTGGATGCCGAAGGCGCGTCGCTTCCCCCCGGCGTCGAAGGCGCCATCCGTTGGCGCGGCCCCTCCGTGCCTTCCGACGTGCCCGGCGATGCGGCCTTCCGCGATGGCTGGTTCCGGCCCGGCGATCGTGGCGTGCTGGATGCCGATGGCTTTCTCCGCATCACGGGGCGGGAGGGGGAGATGATCATCCGCGGCGGGGCCAATATCCACCCGAACGAGGTGGAAGCCGCGCTGCGCGCGGTGCCCGGCGTGGTGGACGCCGCCGTGCTGGGCATCGAGGATGCCGAGTATGGACAGGAGGTGGCTGCCGCCCTCGTCGCGCCGGGCCTGGACGTGGCGGCGCTGCGCGCGGCGCTGGAAGGGCGGATCGCAGCCTACAAGGTACCGCGCCGCTGGCTGTTTCTCGAAGTTCTGCCGCGCAATGCCGGGGGAAAGGTCGTGAAGGGGGCGTTACGGCCCCTCTTCATCGCGACCCCGAAGGCGTAGTCTGCCGGCCATGGAGATGACGGCGGAGGTGCTGGTCGCGGGTGGCGGCATGGCGGGCGTGGTGGCCGCCGTGGCGGCGGCGCGCGCGGGCGCGGATGTGCTGCTGGTGGAACGCTGGGGCTTCCTCGGCGGCGCCGCCACGGCCTCGGCCGTCGGGCAATTCGTGGGCTGGGAGACCAGCGCCGGGCGCCGCGTCGTCGCCGGCATCGCGGAGGAGATCGCGCAGCGCCTGGTGGTGCAGGGCGCGAGCGATGGGCATTCGTATTTCACCATGTCCACCGGCCATCGCATGGACCGCGTCTGCTACGATCCGGAAGTGCTGAAGCCGGTGCTGGATGGGCTGGCGCAGGACGCCGGCGTGCGGCTGCTGTTCCATGCCGCGATCCTCGGGGCGGAGAGACAGGGCGGCACGATCACCGCCGTCGATCTGCTGACCAAGGCCGGGGTCTGGCGTGTGCGGCCGCGCATCGTCATCGACGCCTCCGGCGATCTCGACCTGCTCGCCCGTCTCGGCGCGGAGTTTCTGCCACTGGAGCAGGGCCAGGCGATGCAGCCGGCCACCGCGATGTTCCGCTTCGGCCCGATCGACCTGCCGGTGTTCGAGGCCCTGTCGCCGCAGGATCTCGCTGCCCTGTCGCGGCAGGGCGTGGCCGAGGGCAGGCTCGCCCGCGCCGCCCTGCATGCGAGCCGCATCGAGGGCACGCGCGACGCATGGTTCAACATCGGCCGCCTCGCCTTCGACGCGACGGACCCGCTGGCGCTCTCCGCCGCGGAGGTGGAAGGGCGGCGCCAATCCCTTGCCGCGGCGGCCTTCCTGCGGGACCTGGTGCCGGGCTGCGCGGGGGGCCGCGTGGTGGCCTTCGCGCCGCAGGTGGGCGTGCGGGAAAGCCGCCGCATGCGAGGGCTACATGTGCTGACGGAAGATGAACTCCGCGCGGCGACACCCTTCGCAGACCGCATCGCCTGGGGGGCCTACCCCATGGATATCCACCCCGCCCAGGGCGCCGGGCTGCACTTTGAAGGCTTCGGGGAGGATCATGCCTATGCGATCCCGATGCGGTCCCTGATCCCCTTGGGCTTCGACAATGCGCTGGTCGCGGGGCGCGGAATCTCCGCGACGCACAAGGCCCATGCGGCCATCCGCGTCATGCCCATCGTCATGGCCATTGGCGAGGCGGCGGGGCTTGCCGCCGCCACGGCCGCGCGGGGCAATGCCGCGCCACACGCACTCGATATCGCCACCCTGCAAGCCGCGCTGCGCCAGAACGGCGCGCATCTGCCCTGAGGAGGCAACCATGGAGGAAACCATGATCACCCTGTCCCGCCGCGCGCTGCCCGCGCTTGCCGCCCCTCTCGCGCTTGGAGCCATGACCGCCACGCCGGCCATCGCCCAGCCCACCTGGCCGTCGCGCCCCGTTCGGCTCATCGTGCCTTTCGCGCCGGGCGGCCCGGCGGATATCCTGGCGCGGATGCTCGCGGAATTCTTCACCCCGCGCCTCGGCCAGCCCTGCCTGGTGGAAAACCACGCCGGGGCCGGCGGCATGATCGGCACGCGCGTTGCCGCCACCAGCACGGATGCGCATACGCTGCTGATGGGCAGTGTCAGCATGACCATCGTGCCGCATCTCGCCACCTCTCCTGTCGGCTACGATGTCGAGGCGGATTTCGTCCCCCTCGGCCTGGTTGCCTCCGCGCCCTTCGTGCTTGTGGTGCCGGCGGCATCGCCGTTGCGGGACCTGCCGGGCCTCGTCGCGGCATCCCGGGAAAGATCGCTGAATGCGGGCAACAGCGGCAATGGCACGCTGTCGCACCTCGCCATCGAAGTGTTCCGCGCGCGCACCGGCGCGGCGATCGAATCCGTCGCCTATCGCGGAGAAGGCCAGATGCTGCCGGACCTCGTCGCGGGGAATATCGGCTTCTCCTTCGCCTCCCTCTCCTCCGCCCTGCCGCTGATCCGCGATGGACGTCTGCGGGCGCTGGCCGTGCTCGGCCCACAGCGGCTGGAAGCCCTGCCTGATGTGCCGACACTGGCGCAGCAGGGCGTGCAGGATGTGGAAGCCGATGGCTGGCAGGCGCTGTTCGCCAACAAGGCGGTGCCGCGCGAAGCTGCGGACAGGTTGCGCCGCCTGCTGGCGGAAGCGCTGGCGGATGCCACCATCAGCGCCCGCATCACGGCCTTCGGCCTGCTGCGCGCGTCCCGGGACCCTGCGGCCTTCGCCGTGATGTTCGGCCAGGAATACCAGCGCTGGGGCGAGATCGTTCGCACCCGCGGCATCAAGGCCGAATAGGATGGAGCGCGAGACGGATGCGCTGATCCTCGGCTCCGGTGCTGCCGGGCTGACAGCGGCGCTGACCGCGGCCGCATCGGGCCTGCGCGTCACGGTGCTGGAAAAGACGGATCGCCTCGGCGGCACCAGCGCCATGTCCGGCGCCGGCACCTGGATCCCCGCCAACCACCACGCGGCCGAAGTCGGGATCGAGGACAGCGCGGAGGAGGCGCTCGCCTATATCCGCGCCGCCGCGCCGGAGGGATGGCAGGAGACGGAGGATGCGCTGTGGCGGCAACTCGTCATCGCCTCCCCCGCCATGCTGCGCTTCGTGGAGGCGCATTCACCGCTGCGCTTCGCCCTGACGCCGGAGTCCGATCCGCTGCGGGACCTGCCCGGGGCGAAGCAGCGCGGTCGGATGCTGTCCCCCCTGCCGCTGTCCCGCTGGAAGGCCGGGCGCTATGCGCTACGCATCCGCAAATCCAGCATCCCGGAGCTGTTCACCTATCACGAGGCGGTGGAGACGGATCTGTACCACCACCCCTTCCGCACGGCGTTCCAGCTGTGGCCACGCCTGCTGTGGCGCATCCTGACGAATACGCGCGGCAAGGGGACGGCGCTGATCACCGGGCTGATCCGCGGCTGCCTCGACGCCGGCGTGAATATCGAGACAGAGGCACGCGCGCTGTCCCTCACTCAGGACGGCAATGGTACGGTGACGGGCGCGGTGGTGGAACAGCGCGGCGCGCGGCACACCATTTCGGCGCGGCGCGGCGTGGTGATCGCAACCGGCGGCTTCGAATGGGATGCGGCGCTGCTGGCGCAGCACTTCCCGGGCAAGGTGGACTACCTCGGCAGCCCCGCGAGCAATGAGGGCGATGGCCACCGCATGGCGGAGGCCGCCGGCGCGGCGCTGGCGCATATGGACCAGGCGACGCTGACGCCTTCGGTCCCGACGCGTCTGCACGGCCGCCTGGTGGCGCGCCCCGTGCCGTTCCACACCGAGCCCAACGCCATCATCGTCAACCGCCACGCCCGGCGCTTCGCCAATGAATTGCGCTTCAACATCGGGGAATCGATGGATGAGCGCGATGCCGAGGGCAACCCCGTGCACCTGCCGTGCTGGGTGATTGCCGACGCCCGGCTTCTGGACCGCCTGCCGCCAGCGCGCTGGGGCGCGCGGGATGATCCGCAATGGATGAAGCGCGCGGGCAGCATCGCCGAACTCGCGGCGCTGACGGGGCTTGATGCCACGGCGCTGGCCGAGAGCGTGGCGCGCTATAACGCGCAATGCGCGGCGCAGAAGGATACGGATTTCGCCCGGCCTTCCGCCGCCGAGGCCGCCGCTTCCGGTGACAAGCGCCGGCGTGGCGGGCTGGAGGCGATCGAGCGCGCGCCGTTCCTGGCCATGCCCTTCAACCGCTCCATCCTCGGCACCAAGGGCGGGCCGCGCACGAATGAGCATGCGGAAGTGCTGCGCCCCGATGGCAGCGTGATCGCCGGGCTGTTCGCCGCCGGCGCCTCCAGCGCCAATCCGCTGGGCACGCGCGGCGTCGGCACGGGCACGACGATCGGCCCCTATATGGCCTGGGGCTTCGTCGCGGGGCAGCGCATGGCGCGGCGGAATTCAGCCGAAGGCGAGTGAGGGCAGCCAGGTGGCGATGCCCGGCACGACGCAGAGGATGAGCACGCCGAGCAGCAGTGCGATCCAGTAGGGCAGCGCCGCCTTCGCTGCGGCCCCCAGCCCGACCTCTCCACCGGTGATGCCGACCAGGACGAAGAGGTTCATCCCCACGGGCGGCGTCAACATGCCGATCTCGATCATGATGGTGACGACGACGCCGAGCCACACCGCGTCGAACCCCACGCCGGTCAGCAGGGGAAAGACGAGCGGCAGGGTCATGATCATCATCGACAGGCCATCGAAGAAGCAGCCGAGGATGAGGTAGACGATGACGACGACGAGCAGCAGCGTCCACCGGGAAAGCCCCCATTGCGCCACCACTTCCAGCATGTGCTGCGGCAGGCCCAGCAGGCTGATGGCCTGCGCCAGCACCAGGGCGCCCACGAAGACCATGGCGATGACGGCGAAGGTCCGTACCGTGCCGATCAGCGCCTGACCGACGCCGCGCAAGGTCAGGTCCCCGAGCGTGAAGCCGAGGATGGCGGAGGCCGCGACGCCGACACCCGCGGCTTCCGTCGGTGTCGCGATGCCGGCGAAAAGGCTGCCGAGCACGGCGATGATCAACACCAGCAGCGGCAGCGCATCCTTCAGCCCGATCAGCGCATCCAGCAGCGCCACGCGCTGTTCGCGGGGCGCGATGGCGGGGTTGCGAAGGGCTGCGAACAGGATCCAGCCCATGAAGATCGTCGCCATCATCAGGCCAGGCAGCACGCCCGCGATGAAGAGCCGCCCGATCGAGGTATCCGTCATCGCGCCATAAATAAGCAGTGAGAGCGAAGGCGGGATCAGCAGGCCGAGCGTGCCGCCGGCGGCCAGCGTGCCCACGGTCTCGGCACGGTCATAGCCGCGCGACTTCAATTCGGGATAGGCGACGGACCCGACCGCGGCGGCGACCGACATCGAGGACCCCGACACCGCGCCGAAGACGGTGCAGACGGCGATATTCGTGTGCAGAAGCCCGCCAGGCATACGCCCGAAGATCGGCGCCAGCGCCCGATAGACCCCGCGCGCGAGGCCGGAGGCCACCAGCAATTCGCCGAGCAGGATGAACAGCGGAATCGCCGTCAGCGTGAAGTCGTTCAGCGTGTTCCACACGGTCTGCACGCCGATGCGGGTCGATCCCTCCGCGAAGAAATGCAGGATGGCGAAACCCGTCAGCCCGAGCGCGGCACCAAGCACGGCACCGGACAGCACGGTGGCCGTGAGCATGCCAAGAAGCGTGGTCCAGATCACAGATGCGCAGCCTTTTCTTCCGGCGGCGGCCGCAGGGCGACCCAGGCGGCGATCAATCCCGTGACGCCAAGGCTGGCCGGCATCAGCGCCACCCAGGGGCCGAGCGGCAGCCGCGCCTGTTCGCTCATCAGGTTCAGCATCAGGGTGAACTCGGCGATCTTCCAGCTTTCCCAGGCGAAGACGCCGCAGAAGGCCAGCATGACGCACTGCCCGAGGAACCAGGCGATGCGCCGGGCCGCGGGGGGCAGCTTGTCCGTCACCAGCGTCACCCGGATATTCGCATTGCCCGCCATGGCGAAGGGCAGCGCCAGGAAGGCCATTGCGGAGAGCAGGAGGCCGGACAATTCCTCAGTGAAGCGGAAGGGGGCGGCGATGGCGTAGCGCATCACCACCGCCGCCACCACCAGGCCGAGGATCGCCGCGCAGCACGCCGCCGAGACCGCGAGCAAGGCCCGCGAGGCCAGCAGCAGCGCGCGGTCGATCGCCTGCATCCTCAGTTGCCCGTCAGGGCGGACTGGATGCGCGCGCGCCAGGCCGGGCCCTGCCCGCCGGCTTCCTTCATCAGCGTGTCCCAGGTGTTCAGCGCGGCGGTGCGGATCGCCTGCTGCTCGGCCTCGGTGAAGGTGGGGTGGAAGGTCACGCCCTGTTCGCGCAGCCGGACGCGGGAGGCTTCGTCATCCGCCGCATCCTCTTCGAATCGCGCGCTGCGCTGTTCCATCGCCGCCGTCGCCTGCTGCAGCGCCGTGCGGTTCTCCGCCGACAGCGCCCGGAAGCGCGCCTGATGCGCCATCATGATGTAGGGCGTGGGCGGGAAGGCGAAGCCGGTGCTGGTAGCGTGCTTGGCCACTTCCTGCAGGCTGATGGTGTGGACGATACGCGGGGGATACAGCGCGCAATCCACCACGCCCGTCTGCATGGCGCTGTACAGCTCCTGCTGCGGCACGATCTGCGCCGCGACGCCGAGCGTGCGGAAGGTTTCCACCTGTTCGCGCGAGCCCACCCGCAGCTTCACGCGGCGCAGCTCATCGAGGCTGCGGACCGGCGTGCGGCAGAACACGGCGGCATCGAGCAGGCCGAGCTGCATGTAGCCCACGGGCTCGATGTTCCAGCGGCGGACACCCTCATTCAGGCTCTGCTGCAGGGCAGGCATGATGCGGTTGAGCTCGGCCGCGTTGCGGATCAGCCCGAAGACGAGGATGGAGGACATCGCCGCATCGTCACGCCCCAGGAAGGGCGGCCAGATGAAGCCCATTTCCGGCGTGCCGCCCTGCATGTTCCGCAGCGCATCGGCATCGCGCAGGTTCATGGCGTTGCCCTCGAACACATTGAGGGTGAAGCGGCCATTCGTGCGGGTGCGGAGATCCGCGGCGAGTTCGCGGGCGTGCTGGCTTTCGATGCGCGTCGGCGCGTAGCTGTTGTGGAAGCGCCATTCCACATTCTGCGCCTGGGCCACCACCGGCACGCCGCCGGCCAGGCCAACCAGCGCCGCCAGGGCGCCGAGCCAGGTCTGCTTCATCGTCACCTTCTTCATTGCCACATCTCCCGTTCCAGGTTGCCGGCACGATAGGGGGAGGCACACCAGATTGACAATCGCGCAACGGCGCCCTGCGATGCCGGAATGGCAGGACATATAGACCGGCTGCGCGCGGCGCGGCTGATGCAGGCGGCCGGGATGGACGCGCTGCTCATCACCTCCCCGGAGGTGTTTCTCTGGGCGACGGGGGCCTCGGCAGGGGTCGCCGCGGGCTGGCGCCGGCTGGGCGCGGCGATGGCGGTGGTGCCGGCCGATCCGGCGCACCCGGTCGGCGCCGTGGTCACCGACCTGTTCGCCTCGGCCGCGGAGGCTGCGGGGGTTTCCGTGCTGCGCCGCCACGCGATCTGGCCGGAGGCATTGTCGCTCCGCGCCCTGCTGCCCTCCGAGGAAAGCGCCGCCGCACTGGTGGCGCGTGCCACGACGGGAAGGCCGACGGGCTTCGCGCGGCCGGCCACCTTCGACCGCGGCGCGGCCCTGGCGGAACTGCGCGCCCTGCTGGCCGGACAGGGGCTTTCGGGCGCGCGGATCGGCGTCGAATTGGCAGCCGTCCCGGCGGCCGATTTCCCGGCATTGCAGGCCGCGCTGGACCCCGCGACGATCCTCGACGCAACGGCGCTGATCGACCGGCTGCGGGCGCACAAATCTCCAGCGGAGATCGCCCTCCTGCGGCAGGCCGGCGCGATCACGGAGGCGGCGCTGGCGGCGCTGGTGCCGGCGATCCGCGCGGGCGCGACGCGGGCCGGGCTCGGCCGGCGCTTTCTCGAACTGGCGCAGGCCGAGGCGCAGGCGCGCGGCACCACGGTGCCGGTGACGGCGTGGGAGTATGTGGGCTTCGGCACCTCCCCCTGGTCCAGCCCCGGTGTCGTGATGCCGGGCGATATCGTGAAGGTGGATGTCGGCGCGGTGGTCGGCGGCTACACCGCCGATCTCGCCCGCACCTACAGCTGCGGCCCTGCGCCGCGCCTGGCGAGGGAGGTCTTCGCGCCGCTGCTCGCCGCCTTCGAGGCCGGGCGCGCGCTGTTCCGCCCCGGCGCGCGGCTCGCCGATATCCACGCCACCTGCATGCGCACGGTGCGGGAGGCCGGCTTCCCCAGCTACGCGCGCGGGCATTTCGGGCACGGGCTCGGCGCCTCCATCTGGTCGGAGGAATGGCCCTATACGGCGGCCGACAGCGACGTGGTGCTGGAAGCCGGCATGGTGATTGCCTTCGAACTCCCCTGGTACCTCGATGGCATCGGCGGCTTCATCGTCGAGGACATGCTGCTCATCACGGAGGACGGCACCGAGACATTGGCCGGTGCCGGCCTGCCGCGCGGGCTTGTGGAAGTGCCCCTGTAGCTACTCCGGTCTGATCCCGGCCTCCCGCACCACCTGGCCCCACATCGTCGTCTCGTTGCGCAGCACAGTGGCCAGTTCCTCCGGCGTCGTGTGCCAGGCATCGCCGCCGGCGCGCGCCAGGGCATCGATGGTGGGCTGGTGGGACAGCGCCTCGCGCGTCGCGCTCGCGAGACGCGCGATGATCGGTGCGGGCGTGCCGAGCGGCGCGAAGACGGCGCCCCAGGTGCCGGCATCATACCCGGCAACACCGGCTTCCTGCATCGTCGGCAGTTCCGGAACCAGCGGGTGGCGGCGCGTGGCGCAGATGGCGATGCCGCGCACCCGCCCGCCGCGGATCTGCGGGACGCAGGAGGGCAGGCTGTCGAACATCGAATCGATATTGCCGGCGACGAGGTCGTTCATCGCCGGCGCGCCGCCGCGGTACGGCACATGCGTCAGGTTCACCCCGGCGCGCAGCTTGAACAATTCCCCCGCGAGATGCAGCGAGGACCCGGTGCCGCCAGAACCCCAATTCACATCCTGCCGCTT
>CANJXD010000133.1 GCA_947478535.1 Acetobacteraceae bacterium | reverse complement strand
GCAATCCTGTCATCAAAGCCTCTCCCGTTGGTGGTTGTCCCCAGGTTAGGGAGTTGCAGCCCCCTATCGCAACGGGATCGCGGCCCGGGATGCGATCGATGCCGGAATCGCACCCCGCCGCGCCGCTTCCCGCCACACGCGCTCCACCGCCGCCCGGCCGCGCCGCGTCACCGCCCGCTCATCGGCCACCGTCACGCGGCCGTCCCGAAGCAGCACGCGCCCTTCCACCATGGCCAGCGAAAGGTCCGCCGCATTGCCGTTGGTGATCAGCGATTTCAGCGGGTCCCAGACCGGCTGGTAGCGCGAGGATCCGAGGTCGAACATCACGAGGTCGGCCCGGCAGCCCTTCGCCACCAGGCCGAGATCATCCCGCCCCAGCGCCAGCGCCGCGTCCCGCGTCGCCGCCCGCAGGATGCGCGGCGCCGCCAGCCCATGGGGCGTGCCGGACTGCACCTTGGCGAAGACGGAGGCGGTGCGAATTTCGTGCAGCATGTCGAGCGTCACCCCATCCGTCCCGATGCCGAGGCGCAGCCCCGCGGCTTCCATCCGCGCCAGCGGCACGAAGCGGCCCGAGCGGGCGAAGGCGAGCGGGCAGGAGGCGAGCGCCGCGCCCTCCCGCGCGATCATCGCGAACTCCTCATCGGTGGCGAACATCCCATGCGCCAGCACCACGCCGGGCCGCAGCAGCCCGAGGTTCCGCAGATGCTCGATGGAGCCCACGCCCTGCGCCGCCTTCACGCGGCTGATCTCGATCGGGTTCTGCGCGGCGTGGATGGACACGATGGTATTCAATTCCCGCGCCTTCGCCTCCACGGTGCGGAGCAACTCCGGGGTATTGCTGTCCGGCCCATGCGGCCCGAAGCCGACGCGGGTGACACCGCGCGGCCCCTCATCGAACCGCTCGAACAGCGCCAGCGTCGCCTCGAACCCCGTCTCCGCCGCCGGGGTGTAGATCGGCCTGCCATCCGCCCCCATCCCCACGGTCTCGGAGAACAGGTAGGGCGTGGACCAGCTCCTGAGGCCGAGCCGCTTCGCCCGCTCGATGAAGGGCCATTGCTGGACGCGATAGGTATCGAGCAGCGCCGTCGTGCCGCTGCGCAGCCCCTCCAGCAGCGCCATCTCCACGGTGTCGCCGATCTCCTCCTCCGTCATCAGCGCGGCCGCGACATCGCCGAGCGGCATGAGGAGGGAGAAGACGATATGCCCCGGCAGATCCCCCGGCGCGATGTCATCGGCGAGGCCACGGAACAGCGGCCCGGACATGGCGTGATTGTGCAAGTTGATCAGGCCAGGCAGGAGCAGCGCATCGGGGGCGGTGATGCGCTCCGCCTCCATGGTCGGGCGCTCCGCCACGACATCGGCGATCACCCCATCCCGGATGATCACATGCTGCCCGGCGCGCAGCCCCGCCTCGGCGTCCCAGACCCAGCCCGGCTCGATCACCAGCGTCATGGCATCATTCCCCGGAAATGCCCGATCAGGGCGGAAAGGGTGAAGATCGACAGCGCCGTGGTGATCACCACGGCGGCGCCGGAACGGTCCATCCCCAACGTATAGCGTCGCGCGAAGATGAAGGCATTGGCCCCCGTCGGCAGTGCCGCCATGGTCACCGCGACGGCCAGGTCGATCGGCGAAAGCCCCACCAGCCACCCCAGCCCCCAGACCAGGCCGGGCAGGACCAGCAGCTTCACCGAGCAGATCGTGGCTGTCTCCCGCCACGCCGCCGCCCCGGATATCGCCGCCAGCCCGCCGCCAAGGCAGAACAGCGAAACGCCGGGCGCGGCCTGGCCCAGCAATTCCAGCGTCCGCCGCAGTGGCCCCGGGATCGCGATCCCGGCGGAGCTGACCAGCATGGCCAGGATCACCGCCATCACCACGGGGTTGCGGACCACCCCCAGCGCCGTGGTGCGCGCCACGCGCTTCCACGGCGCATGGGCTGCCATGCCAATCTCCGCCAGGACCGTGGTCAGCGCCAACAGCACCATGCTCTGCAGCGCGAGGATGCCGAGCATCGGCGGCACGCCGGGCGCGCCATAGGCGGAGACGATGATCGGCACGCCCATCATCAGCGAATTGCCGAAGACGCAGGCCAGCGCGAACAGCGCCGCTTCCGTGAGCTTGAGGGAAAACCACACCCGCCCGAGGAGCACCGCGCCGAGAAACACCGCGATGGCCATGGAAAGCTGCACCGTCGCCGCGCCGCCCGCCCCCGCATGGGGCTGCGATCCGCCGACGAAGATCAGCGAGGGCGCGGCCAGCGCGAAGACGAAGCTCGAAAGCCCATCGAAGCCCGCCTGCGGCATCAGCTTCCGCCGCGCCGCCACGAACCCCAGTCCGATCAGCAGGAAGACGGGAAGGACGACTTCGATCACGCCGCCCATAAGGATTTTACCCGCCCAGCAGCCCGTTGACGAAGCCGGGCAGCCAGGGCTGACGGTCCCGCGTCGTGCGCGCGGCGTGCAGGATGGCGCGGACCTCGGCGACGCACACCTCGAAGTCGCGGTTCACCAGCACATGGGCGAAATCGTCCCAGTGCTTCATTTCCTCCCGCGCCACGACCATGCGGCGGCCGATCTCCTCCTCGCTGTCCTGGGCGCGGCCGCGCATGCGGCGTTCCAGTTCCTGCATGGAGGGTGGCAGCAGGAAGATGCCGACGGTATCGCGCGGCAGCTTTTCCTTCAGTTGCCGATGGCCCTGCCATTCGATGTCGAACAGCACGTCCTTGCCCTCCGCCAGCGCCGCTTCCACCGGGCCGCGTGGCGTGCCGTAGCGGCGGCCGAGGAAGCCGGCGTGTTCGAGCAATTCATCGCCCGCGACCATTGCCTCGAACTCATCGGGCGTCTTGAAGAAGTAATGCACGCCGTGCCGTTCGCCCGGCCGGGGCGGGCGCGTTGTCGCGCTGACGGACAGCGAGAGGTCGGGCTCCATTTCCAGGAGCTTGCGGGATACGCTGGTCTTCCCCCCGCCTGGCGCGGCGGCCAGTACGAGACAAACTCCACGTCGGGACGCCTGGGCCACGCTCATCCCCGTCACTCCACGTTCGCGGCCTGCTCGCGCAGCCGCTCGATCGCCGCCTTCAGCTCCAGCCCGATGCGGGTCAGGCCCACGCTCGCGCTCTTGCTGCACAGGGTATTCGCTTCGCGCACGAACTCCTGGGTGAGGAATTCGAGCTTTCGTCCCACCGCATCGCCGGAGGCGAGCAGCAGCCGCGCTTCATGCTCATGCGCGCCGAGGCGGTCCAACTCCTCCCGCACATCGGAACGCTGCGCCAGCATCGCCACTTCCTGGGCCAGGCGTTCTTCCGGCACCCGGGCGCGGAGATCCCCCTCGCCGAGCAGACCAGCCAGATTCTCGAGCAGCCGCGCCCGCTGCGCCGCCGGCTGGCCTGCGGCTTCGACCGCCGCCTTGTCCCTGAGCCCGGCAATCTCCTCCAGCAGCGCGCCGAGGATCGCCGCGAGTTGCGCGCCTTCCCGGGCGCGGCTGTCGAACAGCCCGTCCAGCGCCATGGCATAGGCGGCGGCCAGCGCAAGCCGCCGGGCTTCTTCCGCCCCTTCCTCGGGCTCCGCCACCTCGGCCCGCAGCACGCCGGGCATGGCGAGCACGGCTTCGGCCGTCGGCGCCGGCGCGCCGGGGATGCGGGCGGCGACGGCCAGCGCCAGCGCGATCGCCTGGTCCAGCGCGGCGGGGTCGGGCGTGAGGCGCGGTGCCCGTTCCTCCCGCTTCACCGTCAGGGTGGCGGAGACATTGCCCCGCTTGAGGCGCTTGCCCGTGGCGTCCCGCAGCGCCGGCTCCAGCGCATCCAGCCCGCCGGGGAGGCGCAGCCGCAGATCGAGCCCCCGCCCGTTGACGCTGCGGAGTTCCCAGACGAAGGAAGTGCCATCCGGCAGGGTGCCGCCCTCGCGGGCGAAACCGGTCATCGAGGCGAGCTTGCTCATGGGGGCCTTGTCCACCCACGGGCGCGGGAGGGCAAGGTGGCGGAACATCCCTGGCAGTCGGTTCTGATCACCGGCGCGACCTCCGGCCTCGGCCGGGCCCTGGCCGAAGCCTGCGCCGGCCCCGGCATCACCCTGCACCTGTCCGGCCGCGATGCCGGGCGGCTCGCTGAAGTGGCGGAAGCCTGCGCGGCGCGCGGCGCCAGTGTCCGGCCGCTGGTGTTGGATGTGACGGATCGACCGGCCATGGAAGGCTGGATCGCCAGCGCCGGGCGGCTTGACCTCGTCATTGCCAATGCGGGCATCTCCGGCGGCACGGGGACCAGTGTGGAACCCGCCGCCCAGGTGCGACGGGTGTTCGAGACCAATATCGGTGGTGTGCTGAACACCGCCTTACCAGCCATCGCCGCCATGGCCGAACAGGCGCCCGATGCGCGGGGGCTGCGCGGCCAGGTCGCCGTCATCGCCAGCCTCGCCGCCTTCGTCGCCGCCCCCGGCGCGCCCGCCTATTGCGCCAGCAAGGCCACGGTGCAGCGCTGGGCGGAGGCGCTGGACGCCAGCGAGCGCCGGCGGGGCATCCGCCTCCACGCCGTCTGCCCCGGCTACATCCGCACCCCGATGACGGCCCGCAACCCCTTCCCGATGCCCTGGCTGATGACGCCGGAACGCGCGGCGAGGCGGACGCTGGAAGGCCTTGCGGCGCGGCGTTTGCGCATCGTCTATCCCCGCCGCCTTTATGCGCTGTCCCGGATCATCGGCGCCCTGCCGCCGGGCTGGCGCAACCGTCTGCTCGGCGCGGCTCCGGCGAAGCCGCAGGAGGGGTGAGGCGAGGGATTGGCCGGGTTTTTTGCGGATATCGCGGAAGTAACTCCACCATCATGCGCCGCGCTGCGTCCGCATTCCCGCAGGAATCAAACCTGAAAGCCCTGACACGCAGCGGCCAAAGCAAAGGCTTGTCGCATCATGCCCTCGGCCGGGATGTCGCCAGCCAGACGCCGGCCAGCACGATGGCGCCGCCCAGCAGCACCCTGGGGTCTGGCCATTCGCCAAGCAGTAGCGCCCCCACCCCGGCCGCGAAGGGCGGCTGGATGTAGCCGACCATGGACGCATCCGTGACCCGCGCCCGCGTCAGCAGCCGCAGGAACATCGACAGTGGCAGGGCGGAGGCGACGATGGCGAGGAAGGCGATGACGCCATAGACCCAGGCCGGCTGGTCATACCCCGCGAGCCCCGCCGTTGGCAGCGACAGCGCGAGGCCGACGCTGCCGGAGACCAGCTGCTGCCCCAGCACCAACCCCGCCGAGGCGCCCGGCCGCGCCTTCCGGGCATAAACAGTGCCGGTGGCGTAGGCGACGCCTGACATCAGGATCAGCAGCCCGCCGGTGAAGCTCGCGCTGCCGGAAATCGCCGCCGGGCCGAGGATGACGGCGATGCCGGCGAAGCCCAGCAGCAGCCCCGCCGCGCCGCGAGCACCGGGCCGGTCCTCTCGCAACAGGGGGATGACCATCAGGGCGACGATCAGCGGCGTTGCCGCATGGATCAGCGCCGCCGGCGCCGCCTCGATGCGGTCCAGCGCCACCGCCGTCAGCACATTCGGCACCCAGCCATTGCAGGTGCCGAGCACGAGGGCGGCGCGCCAGACGCTGGGGCCACCGCCCTTGAGTTGGCCGGTCGCCGCCATGAAGATCAGCACGCCCGCCGCCGCGAAGGCGCCACGGCAGGCGCCGAGCGCGAAGGGGTCCATCTCCACCGCCACCAGCCGCAGCAGGGGGAAGGAGGACCCCCAGAGGCCGCCGATGACCAGGATGCGCCACCATAGGGGAAAGCCGGACAGCGTGGGGGCGGTGCTCACCGCGTCGGTGCGCCGCCGGGCGAGGAACCAGGCCGGCTGCGCTCGATCTCCCGCCAGCGGAGGACGTTGCGGTTGTGATCCTCCAGCGTGCGGGCGAAGGCGTGGCCTCCCGTGCCATCGGCGACGAAGTAAAGAAATTCGGTGCCCTCTGGCCGCGTCACGGCACGCAGCGCATCGCGCCCCGGGCTGGCGATCGGGCCGGGCGGCAGGCCGCGGATGCGGTAGGTATTGAAGGGGTGTTCCCGCTCGAGGTCGGCGCGCGTCAATGGCCGTTCCAGCACCCCGCCATCGGCGGCGGCATAGGCGGTGGTGGGATCGGATTGCAGCATCATGCCGCGCCGCAGCCGGTTGATGAAGACGCCGGCGACGCGGGCGCGTTCATCGCCCCGGCCGGTTTCGCGCTCCACGATCGAGGCAAGGATCAGCGCCTCCCGCGCATTGGAGAGCGGCAGGCCGGGCTGTCGGGCGGCCCAGATCTCGGCGAGCGCCTGGTCCATCGCCTGTTCGGCGCGGCGGACGAAGGCAGCGCGGCTTTCACCCCAGGGGTAGGAGTAGGTTTCCGGCAGCAGGGCGCCTTCGACGATCGGCGGCATCTCCCCCAGCAGCCCTTCCGCGCGTTCGAGCACGCCGGCGATCTGCCGGGCCGTGAGGCCCTCCGGAATGGTCAGCCGGCGCAGCACCGGGCGGGCCTTGCGGAGAATCTCCAGCACGTCGCGCAGGCTGGCGCGGGCCGGGAACTGGAATTCGGCGGCGCGGAGCTGGCCTTCACTCCGGGTCATCCAGGTCGCCGCCATGAAGATGCGGACATCGCGGATCACCCCACGCTCGGCCAGCGCCTCCCCGATCGTGACGGAGCCACCGCGGGGGATGATGATCTGGGCGGGCTGGGCGAGGGGGCCCGGCGCTGTCCAGGCCTGGCGCGCATACCACCACCCGCCCGCCCCGAGGCCGGCGAGGATGAGAAGGAACAGCAGGGGAGGAATGAGGCGGCGCATCGCCTAGCTCATGGCCTCACATGCCGGCTTCGGCAAGGTGTGGGGGGATGCCGGCTGACTGGAGACGCGCAGAAATGGCGGCCCGCGAGACGGGCCGAGCGGCCGAATGGCCGCCGCCGGCATTCCGGCGAGCCAAGCCCGCAGAGCGGGCGCCCGGCGCTTGAGGGGAGGAAAATCCAACCGGCCCGCGAGACGGGCCGAGCGGCCGAATGGCCGCCGCCGGCAGTCCGGCGAGCCAAGCCCGCGGAGCGGGCGCCCGGCGCTTGAGGGCGGTAAAAATCCTGATCCGCCGAAGGCGGATCAGGCGGCGCGCTTGAAGATGATGCTGGCGTTGGTGCCGCCGAAGCCGAAGCTGTTCGACAGGGCGATCTCGATGTTGCGCTGCTGCGCCACCTTGGCCACGCGGTCGATCGGGCTTTCCCGGGACGGCGACTCCAGGTTCAGCGTCGGCGGGGCGACGCTGTCGCGGATGGCGAGGATGGAGAAAATCCCCTCCACCGCGCCGGCCGCGCCCAGGAGATGGCCGATGGCGGATTTGGTGGAGGACATGGCGACGGACTTCGCATCATCGCCGAACAGGCGCTCGACCGCCTGCAATTCCAGGTCGTCGCCCATTGGCGTGGAGGTGCCATGCGCGTTGACGTACTGGATCTGGCTGGGCTCGATCCGGGCGGAGCGCAGCGCCGCCCGCATGGCGCGATAGGCGCCATCGCCATCTTCGGTCGGCGCCGTGATGTGATAGGCGTCGCCGGACATGCCGTAGCCGACGACCTCGGCATAGATCTTCGCGCCGCGCCGCTTCGCGTGTTCGTATTCCTCAAGCACGACGACCCCGGCTCCCTCGCCCATGACGAAGCCGTCACGGTCCTTGTCCCAGGGGCGGCTGCCCTCGGTCGGGCGGTCGTTGAAGCTCGTGGACAGGGCGCGGGAGGCGCAGAACCCGGCCATGCCGATCTCCGCCACCGCGGCCTCGGCCCCGCCGGCCACCATCACTTCGGCATCGCCGAGGGCGATCAGCCGGGCGGCATCGCCGAGCGCGTGCACGCCGGTGGCGCAGGCCGTGACCACGGCGTGGTTCGGGCCCTTGAAGCCGTATTTGATGGAGACATGGCCGGAGGCCAGGTTGATGAGGGCGGAGGGAATGAAGAACGGCGAGATGCGCCGCTGCTTCCCCTGCGCGATCAGCAGGGATGCCTCATAGATGGTAGGCAGGCCGCCGATGCCGGAGCCGATCATCACGCCAGTGCGGCAGCGATCTTCCTCGGCGTCGGGGCCGGGCATCCAGCCGCTATCCTCGACAGCTTCCGTGGCCGCCACCAGCGCGAGCTGGATGAAGCGGTCCATCTTCTTCTGTTCCTTGATGGGGATCCACTCGTTGATATCGAGCTTCCCCTCCACCTTGAGGCCGACGGGCACCTGGCCGGCGATCTTCGCCGGCAGGTTGCTGACGTCGAAGGACGTAATGGAGCCCAGCCCGCTTTCACCAGCGAGCATGCGGCGCCAGACGTTCTCCACACCAAGGCCGAGTGGGCAGGCGATACCCATGCCCGTGACGACGACGCGCCGCGGCGCCTCGAGATGACCGAACACCCCTGGACCCCCTACCCTGCCGACCGGTCGCCTGAAATCAGGCGGACTTCTGCTTCTCGATGTATTCGATCGCGTCCTTGACGGTCGTGATCTTCTCGGCGGCGTCGTCCGGGATCTCGACCCCGAAGGCCTCCTCGAAGGCCATGACCAGCTCGACGGTGTCGAGGCTGTCGGCACCCAGGTCGTCGATGAACGACGCCTCGATGGTCACCTTGGATTCCTCGACGCCGAGGTGCTCCACGACGATCTTCTTAACCCTATCGGCGGTGTCGCTCATCCCGCGATCTCTCCTGCTGGTCGATGCCGTGCTGTAGAACCGTGCGTCGCCGTCCGGCCCTGGTCGATGGGCGGCGCCGCTTAACATGGAAGCGTCACTTGGCCTAGGCGGGCGCGCCGCGCAAGCCGGTTGCCGCGCGGAAGACGCGGCAAGGGGTGGGAAATGCCCGGTTTTTTTCGCGCTTGCCCAAAATAGGGGCGTGCGGGCGACACCGGGCTGGGATGGCGAGGCTCCGATTCGGGCCCCGCCACCGCCTCAGATCATCGCCATGCCGCCATTCACATGCAGCGTCTGGCCGGTGATCCAGGCGGCTTCGGGGCTGGCGAGATAGGCGACGGCGCCGGCGATATCCTCCGGCGAGCCCATCCGCTGCGTCGGGATGCGGGACAGCAGGGCGGTGCGGGCGGCTTCCGGGATTGCATCCGTCATCGCCGTCTTGACGAAGCCGGGCGCCACCACGTTCACGGTAACGCCCCGCGTCGCCACTTCCTGGGCGAGCGACTTGCTCATCCCGATCAGCCCTGCCTTGGCGGCCGCGTAGTTCGCCTGGCCCGCATTGCCGGTGACGCCGACGATGGAGGCGATGGAGACGATCCGCCCGTTGCGACGCTTCATCATCCCCCGCAGCGCGGCGCGGGCAAGGCGGAACGGGGCCGTCAGATCCACCTCCAGCACCGCGTTCCAGTCGGCATCGCCCATCCGCAGCGCCAGCATGTCCCGGGTGAAGCCGGCATTGTTCACCAGGATGTCGAGCGAGCCGAGCGCGCCTTCCACCTTTTCCACCAGCGCCGCCGGGGCGGCGGGGTCGGCGAGGTCGGCCGGCGCCACCAGCACCCGTTCACCGCCGAGCGCCTCGGCGAGGGCAGTCAGTTCGGCCTCCCGCCGCCCGGTGATGGCGACGCTGGCACCCTGCGCGTGCAGCGCGGTCGCGATGGCGGCACCGATGCCACCTGTCGCGCCCGTTACCAGCGCGACCTTGCCGTCGAGACGGAACATCAGCGTGTCTCCCCACCTGCATCCAGGCGCTTGATCATGGTGTAGCGCGTCTCGCCCGGCGGGCAGTCGGGGATTTCCCCGACGACGCGGTAGCCCTGCTTCTCGTAGAAGCCACGGGCCTGGAAGGTATACGTATCGAGCCTGGCGCCGACGCAACCCCGCGTGCGGGCCTCGGCTTCCGCCGTCGCCAGCAATCGGGCACCCCAGCCGGCGCCGCGCAAGGCGGCGGGCACCGCCAGGTTCTCGACATAGAGCCAGGACCAGCCTGTGCGGCCCCAGAGCCCGCCGATGACGGCCCCCGAGGCATCCCGCAGCGGCACGGCCAGGGGGCGCGTGTCATGCGGGTGGCCGGCGGCGGCATTCGCCTCGCGCAGCGCGGCCCGGATCGCGGCTTCCTCGGCCGCGCCAGGGGAGACCGAGAGCGAAAGCGACGTCACAGCGACTTGAGAAAGGCTTCGATGTCGGCCGGGGTGCCGATAACGCTGGCCTTCGCTTCCGGCGCCAGGCGCTTCATCAGGCCGGTCAGCACCTTGCCGGAGCCGATCTCGACGAAGCTGTCGCAGCCCATGGCGCCCATGGCCAGGATGCATTCGCGCCAACGCACGGTGCCGGTGACCTGCTTCACCAGCAGGTCGCGGATGGTGTCGGCGTCGGTTGCCTTGGCCGCGGTGACATTGGCGATGACCGGCACGGTGGGGGCCGCCATGGTCGCCCCGGCCAGGGCTTCCGCCATCGCATCGGCGGCCGGCGTCATCAGGGCGCAGTGGAAGGGGGCGGAGACGGGCAGCTTCATCGCCCGCTTCACCCCGGCGGCCTTGGCGCCCTCGATCGCGCGGTCGACTGCGGCGACCGCACCGGAGATCACGATCTGCCCGCCGCCATTGTCATTGGCGACCTGCACGACCTCCCGCTTGCCGGTCAAGGGGTCCGCGATGGCTGCCTCGCAGATCGCGAGCGCCTGGTCGAATTCGGCGCCGAGCAGGGCGGCCATGGCGCCGGTGCCAGGTGGCGTCGCCTTCTGCATCGCTTCGCCGCGCAGGCGCAGCAGGCCGGCGGCGGTGGCGATGCTGAAGGTGCCGGCGGCGGCCAGCGCTGAATACTCGCCCAGCGAATGCCCGGCGACGAGGGCGACGCGGTCCTTGAGGACGAAGCCGCCCTCCTTCTCGAGCACCCGCAGCACGGCGAGGGAGACGGCCATCAGCGCTGGCTGCGCATTGGCGGTTAGCGTCAGTTCCTCGGGCGGCCCTTCGAACATGATGTGGGACAGCTTCTGGCGGAGCGTCTCATCGACCTCCTGGAACACCTCGCGTGCCGCGGGGAAGGCGGCGGCGAGGTCGCGGCCCATGCCGGGGGCTTGGCTGCCCTGGCCAGGGAAGGTGAAGGCGAGCGCCATGACGGACGTGTGACCCTGCGTTGATCCGCCCCGCGCCTAGGCCCGGCAGGCGGGAGCGTCAAGCTTGGAGCAGCGCAGCGGGCGCCTTGGCGGCCTGGGAGGTGCCGGGGACGCAGCAGGGACGGCGCTGTTGGCCGGGGGTGGCGAGGTTGACAGTTGCCTGCGGACAGCGCCGGCAAATGGAAATAAAATTGAGATTAGACGAGGATTTTGTGGAAAAACCTGATTGAAATCAACCTATAGTTGCTGGCATCTGTGCCTGCATCCTGCGCATTTTTGTAGGGAAATGTAATGTTGCCCGAGTTGTATGGGCGAGAGTGCAGGGAGCCTGACGCATGAGCTGGAGTTCGGGTGCGCCTGGCA
This sequence comes from Acetobacteraceae bacterium, assembly GCA_947478535.1. Next base: position 323 of record CANJXD010000133.1, on the reverse strand, counting down.
ATGGCGCCGACACCTTCACGGGCTCCAGCACACCGGCTTCAGTCTCTGGCCTTGGTGGTGACGATCGGCTTTTGGGGGGCTTGGGCGCCGACAGCCTGGTGGGCGACACCGGCTCGGATACGATCACCGGCTCCGGCGGCGCGGATACGTTGGATGGCGGGGATGAGAATGACAGCCTGCGCGGCGGTCTCGGTGCCGACCTGCTTCTGGGTGGTGGTGGCGACGACACGCTGAATGGCGAGGCCGACGCGGATACGCTGCAAGGCGGCGCGGGCAACGATGTCTATTACGTCGACCATATCGGGGAAGTGGTGGTCGAGCAG
>CANJXD010000132.1 GCA_947478535.1 Acetobacteraceae bacterium | reverse complement strand
TGAAGCAGACGAGGGGCTTCCGGTCGGTGCGGTAGACACCGCCGGCTTCCGCCGAAGCGCCGCCCCGGGTTTCCGTGGCACTCACTGGGCGGCGCCCCCTCCGGCCGTGCCACCCATGCCGTGGGTGGTCTGGGAGCTCGGCAAGGCGCGGACGCGATCCGTGATCAGCCGGTCCACCGCGGCGGCGGAGGTTTCGCCGAGCGCGGTATTGGCGCCGACGCCACGCTGGATGTCGCGCGGGTCCGCCACCATGGCGGTCAGGTTGCGGTCATTGGCGCCGGAGGGGCGCCAGGACCCCTCCCGCGTATAGGGCTCGATGGCCGTGCAGGCCGACAGGGCCAGCGGCAGGACCAGCAGCAGGCCGGCGGCGTTGAACGCAGCGCGGAAGACAGGGGGGCGCAGGATAGGGTGGCGCATCATGGAATACCGAACCCGGCCGCGCCCGGCAGCCTTGGAGTAGCACTACGCGCCGGGGGTGCGCCGAGCTGACGGGCGAGCACCGTCCGCTCCACGTCGCGGGTCGGCAGGATGCCTTCGTTCGGGGATCGCAGCGCTGTGGGGTCGGTCTGCGGCCGGACGATGTAGGGGGTGATGATGATGACCAGCTCCGTCTCGTTGCGCTGGAAGCGGTCGGAGCGGAACAGCGCGCCGAGCACCGGCATCTCCCCCAGGCCGGGCAGGGCGCGGTTCTGGGTGGTGGCGCTGTCGGACAGCAGGCCGGCGATGGCGAAGGACTGGCCGCTGCCGAGTTCCACCGTCGTCTCCGCGCGCCGTACGCTGAGCGCCGGGATCTGGATCGAACTGTTGGAGGTGGAAAGCCGCACCGCACCCTGTTCGGTCAGTTCGCTCACCTCCGGGCGCACGCGCATGCTGATGCGGCCATGCGAGAGGACGGTGGGGACGAAGGCGAGGCCGACGCCGTATTCCTTGAAGGTGATGGAGACGTTGCCATCGCGCAGGCCGACCGGGATGGGGAATTCACCCCCCGCGAGGAAGCTCGCGGTCTCACCGCTCATCGCCGTCAGGTTCGGCTCGGCAAGAATGTTGATGAGCCGATCCTGCGCCAGCAGGTCGATCAGCGTGTTGATGTCAGGGTTGCCGCGATAGGCCGCGATCAGGCGGCTGGAAGCGTTGGTGCTGTCGGTGATCGAGTTCACCGTGCCGAGCGCGGCCGAGAAGCGGCCGACATTGCCGATCGCCTGCCAGTCGATGCCGATGGCGCGGGTGACCTGGCGCGACACTTCGGCAATGCGGACCCGCAAGTTCACCTGCACCTGACCGAGCACGGTCAGGCGATTATCCAGGGTCTGGCCTTCCGTCATGTGGCCGCGGGCGATGGCGACCGCGCGCTCCGCCTCCTGCGGCGAGGCGACCTCCCCCAGCAGGGCGAGGCCGTTCTGGCGGGATTCGATCCGGGCGGTGGTGCCGGCCAGCACGCGGGACAGCACGGTCTGCGCTTCCGGCGCGTTCAGCGCGGCGGCGCGGACCGTGACCTCATGCTGAGTGACGACGCCGCCGTCGGCATCCAGCGCCGCGACCGTCGTGCGGCCTGGCGCCACACCGAAGACGAACAGGGATGTGGGGCTCGCGGGCCGCACTTCCGCCACGCGAGGGTCGGCGGCGAAGACGGAGGCGATCGGCCGGGTGGTCTGCACGACACGGCCGGCACCGGCGCTCAGCAGAAGGCCGGAGCCCCCCTGCAGCACGGTGCCGCCAGGGGGTTGCCCCCCGGGGGGTTGATTGGTCTGCGCGGCGGCCGGCAGCGGAAGCGCCACAACCGCCAGCAGCAGCAGAATGCGGGGGACGGTGATCAGAACCGGAACTCCTCACGACGCGCGCCGCCCAGATGAACCTGGACGCTGCGCGTAGTGGTGGACGCTCCGCCGGCGTTTCGCAACGCCATTGATACGTCGCCACCCCAGGTGATCGCATCGACGGATTGCACCGGCTCCACCTCCGCCGCGTGGGAGGCACGCACCGTCAGCGACAGGCGCCCGAGACGGGTCGCCACGGCCAGGCGTTCGGCCTGCAAGGGGGTGACTTCCAGCGTGACGGTGCGGACCTGGCGGCCAGCATCGGCGCCCTCCGCGACCGCGCCCTGCACCAGGGCCTGGTCGATGGCGATGACGCGGCTGTCGGCCAGCACGGTCTGCCCGGCGATGCGGCGTTCCAGCGGCACGGTGTCGTCGCCGATGGTCTGCGTCAGCACCACATCCACGCGGTCGCCCGGCCAGATCAGCCCGGAATTGCCGGTGATGGCATCGACACCGATGGAGGCGGCGCGCGTGCCCGGGGCGAGCAGGGCGGCGAGGAAGCCGCGGTCGCCCGGGCGAAGCAGGTCCCCCTGCGAGAGTGGGCTCGCCTGCCCAACAGCGCGGAGCGCCATCTGGCCGACCAGTTCGGACCGCGCCTGCGGCGAGTCGCGCCGCGCATCGATGGGCGCGGATCCGATATCGAGGTCGGCCGCGCCGATATCCTCGGGCCGGATCAGGGCGCCGGCACGCACCGGGCGGGCGGCAACGAGGTAGCTGGCGCGGACCGGCTCGGCCACCACCGCCTGCTGGGATGCCGGCGGCTGCAAGCCGACCCAGGCGACCCCGAGGAAGCCGACCAGGCCGAGGACCAGGACCGAAATGAGGGTGATGCGAAGGACCATGGGGACTTATTCCTCAACCGGCGAGGGTCAGGAGCGTGCCAGCGAAGATGGCGACGCCGTAGGGAAGCGGGCCGCCGCGGCGCAAGCGCCAGACCTCGGCGCGGAGCGCGCGGGCGATGAGGTTGGGGGACCGCGCGGGGATCGGCAGCGGCCGACGGCCGCGAAAGACAAGGTAGAACAGGGACAGCACGCCCCCTGAAAGGGCGATGGCGACCATCATGTCGGCAACCGATGCGGGGGCCGGCAGAAGCGCGCAGGCGGCGAGTAGCTTCACATCGCCTCCGCCCATGACGCGGGCGCGCCAGGCGATGACAGCGAGGGTGAACACCAGCAGCAGGGCCAGCAGGCCCCAGAGCAGATCACCCTGGAGGAAGCGAAGACCAAGACCGAGAACCGCGACAACAAGGGGGATCTCGTTCGGGATGGTGCGCGCCGCAACATCGTGCAGCGCAGCCACCAGCAAAGCGAGGCTGGCGAGGAGGATGATGACGTCGTTCAGAGACATGGCGACCATCCTTTCCGCAACCCGCGGCATCTCCGGCCTCTCCACCCGGCGACCCCCGAGGGGCCGCCGAGCGGTGGGAACCGGTCAGATGGAGATCAGATCGTCAGCTTGCCGACGATGCTGGTGAAGAAATCCTTCAGGCCCGTGCCGAAGGTGGTGAAGGCGGTGATCACCGCGGCGCCGAGCACGGCCGAGATCAGGCCGTATTCGAGGGCGGTGACGCCCTTCTTGTCGCCCTGGAGGGCCCGGACGAGGAGGCGGAAATCGGAGAAGGACCTCGGGGTATTCCCTGAGCGGGAGGTGGCGGAAGAAAGCGGAGGCCGGTCGGCGCTGGCGCGCCGATCAGATCGTCAGCTTGCCGACGACGTCGGTGAAGAAGTCCTTCAGGCCCGAGCCGAAGGTGGTGAAGGCGGTGATCACGGCGGCGCCGAGCACGGCGGCGATCAGGCCGTATTCGAGGGCGGTGACGCCCTGCTTGTCACCCTGGAGAGCACGGACGAGGCGGCGGAAATCGGCGAAGGACATAGCGAGCTCCTGTTTCTCTGACCGGTGCCCCTCGGCGTTCTGCCTCGGAGGACCTTGGTTGAAGTCTGGTTCCCCGGAGAGTGGCGTTTCGTTCCGCGCTCCGTGACGCATTTATGAGCCGTTAGGACACCGATGACAACTGAAAAAACGTCTAAAAAAGCGGGATTTACCAAGCTGAAATATACAAGTTAATTTTCGGCGGCGATTTTTGTGGTCACTTTTCAATAACTTACCGTTCTTTCGCAACCATCGCACGAACCACGCAACCGAGCCGCGAGCCCAAACCTCGAAGAAAAATCGTCTCTTTTTTGTGTCTTTCGTCTCATTTTCCGGCATATCCGAGGCGCGGCTCCCGCCCAGGCCCTCTCGTTGGCGGCAACGATGTGGCTGGTGGCGTGAGGGCCTTCCTCGCATCCGAATATCAACAACGTGTTTCCAAGGGAGCGCAGGCAGCGTCCGAAGCCGATGCGGGCCGAGCCTCGCCCGCGCCGCCGCGCAATTTCCCGCGCGTTATCCGAGACTTCCGTGACGCAGGCCGGATAGCCCGGCTGACGGATCAGGTCGCGATGTCAGGTGCCGTCGCGATGAACCGCCGGCGATGAAGCGCCGCGGACCCGTAGCGATTCGCCAGCACCATCGCCTTCCGCAGGAAAAGCCCGGCATCGTATTCATCGGTGTAGCCGATGGCGCCATGCAGCTGGACCGCTGCGCGAGTCACAAGCATGCAGGCTTCCGCTGCCCGCGCCTTGGCACGGGACACCGCGGCCTGGCGCGGCGCGATCTGCCGATCGTCCAGCCCATCGAGGGTCGCCGCCGCATCCTCCACGCTGGCACGAGTGAGCGCCGCCTGGATGCGCAGATCGACCGCGCGGTGTTGCAGCGCCTGGAAGCTGCCGATGGGCCTGCCGAACTGGCTCCGCGTGCGGAGGTAGTCCAGCGTCATCGCGAAGGCCTGCTCCATCACGCCGAGCAGGTAAGCCGCCGTGGTCAACGCAGCCTCGTCCAGCGCGCGGGACAGCGCCGCGCCGACATCGCCCGAGAGGCGACGCCCCGCCGCACCGCCCGGATCGAGGAAGCCGACATGCCCCCCATCCTGCATCGGTCGCGTCTCCGCCACCGGGCCTTCCACGAGCCACAGGGAAAGCCCGCCTGGCTCAGCGCGCGGGACCAGGAAATGCGTGGCCGCGCGCGCCATCGGGATGAATACGCGTCGCACCGCCGCGCCGCCGGGCGAGACCAGCGTATCCGCGGCCTCCTGCCAGGCGGTGAGCACCACGGCATCGCCGGCGAGCAGGCGGGCCAGCAGGGCTTCTTCCCCCGCCGCGGCCAGCAGCGTGGCGGAGAGCATGCCCTCCACCAGGGGTTCCGGCACCAGGCAGCGCCCGAGTTCTTCCGCCAGCGCGCAGCATTCCGCCATGCCTAGTCCGGCGCCGCCGTGGTCTTCGGCCAGGCGAAGGCCGATCCAGCCGAGGTCGCCCATCGCCTTCCACGCCACGGGATCGAAACCCGCCTCCGTGAAGCGCAGGGCGCGAATACGCTTGAGGTCGCCGCGCGTGGCGATCGCGGCGACGCTGTCGCGGATCATCCTGATCGACTCGGCGCGTTCCTGCGCCGCGGCGGCGTTGTCCATCAAGCCTCTCCCAGCCAGTCGCGCAGCACGTCTTCCGTGTGTTCGCCGAGCAGCGGCGGAGGGCGGCGATAGGTCGCCGGCGTTTCGGAGAAATTGATGGGGTTGGCGACCATCGGCACCTCCCCCACCACAGCATCAGGAATGGTGCGGAACATCTGGCGGTGCTGGATCTGCGGGTCCTCCACCACCGAGGCGAAATCATTGATCGGGCCGGAGGAGACGCCGATGGCATTCAGCGCATCCATCCATTCCCGCGCCGTCTTCGCCAGCAGCGCCTGCTGCAACAGCGGCAGCAAGTCCGGCTTATGGCCCATGCGCTGGCGGTTGGTGGTGAAGCGCGGATCGGCGGGCAGGTCCGGCAGGCCGAGCACGGTGCAGAATTGCGCGAATTGCCGGTCATTGCCGATGGCGACCATCAGCGGGCGGTCCGCCGTCTCGAAGGCCTGCCAGGGCGTGTTGATCTGGGACGCCGCCCCTGCCCTCACCGGCATCCGGCCGGAGACCATGTAGTTCATGGCGATGTGCGAATGCGCCGCCAATTGCGCGTCCATCGCCGCGAGGTCGATATGCTGGCCACGCCCGGAGATCGTGTCCCGGTGGTGCAGCGCGGCGAGGATGGCGATGGTGGCATAGAAGCCGGCATTGAGGTCGGAGACACTGTAGCCGACGAGGTTCGGCCCTGCGCCGGGCTGGCCATCCGGCACACCGGTCACGCTCATCAGCCCGCTCATCGCCTGGAAGACGGGGTCGTAGCCCGGCAGGGGGGCATAGGGGCCGTCCTGCCCGAAGCCGGTGATGGAGCAATAGACCAGGCGCGGATTGATGGCCGACAGCGCGGCATGATCGAGCCCGTATTTCGCCAGGCCACCGGCCTTGAAATTCTCGATGAAGACATCGGCCTTGGCGATCAGGCGGCGCAGCGTCTCCTGCCCCTCGGGCTTGGCGATGTCGATCGCGATGGCGCGCTTGTTGCGGTTCATCGCGAGGAAGGAGGAGGTCTGACCCACCTCCTGCCCATCCTCGCCGCGGCGCCGAAAGCCCATGCGGCGCACATCGTCGCCGGTGCCGGGCTGTTCCACCTTCACCACATCGGCGCCGAAATCCCCCAGCATCTGCGCCGCCCAAGGGCCGGCGAAGACGCGCGTCATGTCGAGCACGCGCAGGCGTGGCAGGCAGCCGGACATCGCATTCGTCTCCATCGTCAAGCCGGAAGATCGAGCAGGCTGCGGGCGAGCACGTTGCGCAGGATCTCCGACGATCCGCCGAAGATCGTCGTCGGCCGCGCCTGGAGGAACTGTCCGGCGGGGTGCAGCGCGCCCTCCATCGGGTCCAGCAGCCCCGCATTCTCCCCCGCCAATTCCAGCATCGCGTCGGTGATGCGCTGATACAGCTCGGACTGCACGAGCTTGAGGATCGAGACCTCCGGCCCCAGCGGTTCGCCCCGCTTGAGTGCCGCGGTGAAGCTCTCATACAGCGCGCTGAGATCGGCGAGGTCGAGGCGGAAGCGGGCGTAGGATTCGAGAAAGGCCGGGTCCTCCGCCTTGCCCATCGCCACCGCCAGGCGTCGCAACGCGGCGAGACCGTTGGTGGAAAGACGCGGCGAGCCGATGGCCACGCGCTCGAACCCCAGCAGGGCCTTGGCGTAGGTCCAGCCCTTGTTCACCTGGCCCACCAGCATGTCCTTCGGCACGCGGACATTGTCGAAGAAGATCTCGCAGAACTCGTCATGCTGATCGAGGTTCAGGATCGGGCGGATGGTGATGCCGGGGCTGTCCGTCGGCATCAGCAGGAAGGAGATGCCTTCCTGCTTCTTCACCGTCTTGTCGGTGCGGGCGAGGACGAAGATCCAGTTCGCATCATTCGCGAAGGTCACCCAGGTCTTCTGCCCGTTCAGCACCCAATGCTCGCCATCCTCCACGGCTTCCAGCCGCAGGGCGGCAAGGTCGGAGCCGGCATTGGGTTCGGAATAACCCTGCGCCCAGATGTCCTCGCCCGAGAGGATGCGCGGCAGGAAGCGGCGCTTCTGCTCCTCGCTGCCGTATTTCAGCAGCATCGGGCCGAGCATGGCGACGCCCATGTCGCTGACGCGGGGGCAGCCATGGCGCTCCAGCTCCTCGATCATGATGAGTTGGCGGGCGGCGTTCAGCCCCATGCCGCCATAGGCGCGCGGCCAGGACGGCGCGAGCCAGCCCTGGCGGGACAGCGCGAGGTACCAGGGGCGGTTCTCATGCCAATGCAGGCGGCGGCGGGGGAAGCGGAGATCGGCCGGGGTATTGGCCTCGATCCAGGCGCGGATATGGGCGCGGAACGCGGCATCATCCAGCGCATCCAGCTGTTCGAGCGCGGCGGCGTGATCCATCCATTCCCTCCCCTGCCCTGTTGGCGCCGGTGATCCGCCAAAAGGCTAGCTTTACGGATTAAGGGAAAGGCGCGCCCCCTGTCCAGACGGCGCGGCGCTGCCTAGTCTGGGTGGATAAGCTACCCCTCCGGAGGAAACCTTGCCTGTGAAAGCCACGCCGGAGCCCGTGCGCCACCCCACCGTCCGCCCGGAATGGCTGGCCCTGAATCAGGAACCGGCGCTGGAGCCGGCGCTGCCCATCATCGACGCCCACCATCATCTGTGGGGGGAGGAGCGCGGGCGCTACCTGCTGGAGGATTTCCTCGGCGATGCGAGTGGCGGGCACAACATCCGCGCCAGCGTCTTCATCGAATGCCACCACAGCTACCGCGCGGAGGGCGATGTGCTGCACCGCCCGGTAGGGGAGGTGGAATTCGTCGCAGAGGCCGGGGCGGAGGCCATCAGGCGCGGCGGCACGAAGGCGGTGGCAGGCATCGTGGGGTTCGCCGATCTCGCAGTCGGGGCCGCCGTGCGCCCGGTGCTGGAGGCCCATATCGCGGCAGGCCAGGGGCGCTTTCGCGGCGTGCGGCATATCTCCGCCTGGCACCCGGACCCGGCCGCGCGCGGGTCGATCGCGACACCGCCGCCGATGCTGCTGCTCGATCCGACATTTCGGCAAGGTTTCGCCCAATTGGCTCCACTCGGCCTGACCTTCGACGCCTGGATGTACCACACCCAGATCGCCGAATTGCGGGACCTGGCGGATGCCTTCCCTGACCAGAAGATCGTGCTGAACCATGTCGGCGGCGCCATCGGCATCGGCCCCTATGCCGGGCGCCGGCGGCACGTGACGGCAGCGTGGAGTGCCGCGCTGCGGGAGCTTTCGCATTGCCCGAATGTGTCGCTGAAGGTGGGTGGCCTCGGCATGCGGCTGTTCGGCCTCGGCATGCATGAACGCGCGACGCCGCCGGATTCGACCCTGCTCGCGGAAGCCTGGCGGCCGATGGTGGAGACCTGTGTCGAGGCCTTCGGCGCCGGTCGCTGCATGTTCGAGAGCAACTTCCCCGTGGACAAGGCGGCGTGCAGCTACACCGTGCTGTGGAACGCCTTCAAGCGCATCACCACGGGCTGGTCCGCCACCGAGCGCAGCGCCCTGTTCCACGACACGGCGGCGCGCTTCTACGCCCTCTAGCCGATGCGGTCGTAGGGCAGCCCGCGCGCGAGCCAGCAACCGACTTCCACGCCATGGGCGCGGCCGCTGGCATCGCGGCGGAAGGACAGCGTCCAGTCCCCGGGCGGCGTGTGGTCCAGCGCCCGGGGGCAGGGCAGCGCCCAGAGGTCGCCGGCGATGGGGTCCAGCAACTCCATCCGCCCCTGGCCGAGGAAGCCGGAAAAGCCGCCATAGAGCGCGCCGCCGGCATCGACCACCGTCAGTTCCGCGTCGAGTTCGGCGCAGCGGTAGCGGCCGGCGACGTTGCGGCGCGGCTCGCCGCTCACCCGCCGCAGGGTGGAGGACTGGTTGTCCTGCGGCCGCAGCAGGCGAAGCGTATCGCCGGCCGGGACCAGCCGCGTACCCTCCCCGCCCGCGCTGCCATCAGCGTTGAGCGCGACAGGCTCCGCGCGCTGGCCGTAGAGCAGCCGCGCCACGCCGGGCCGCGCCAGGTCGATCCGGGCGGAGAGGCCGGTCTCCTCATCCTGCCAGGCGCCGAGCCAGGGTGGCGCCGGCGGTGGCGCCTTGGCCGGCGGAGCCGCGCCTTCCCCGAGGGCCGCCATCAGCAGGCGTTCCGCCGCGGCGCCGGCATCGGCCAGGTGGTTAAAGAAGACGACGACGGAAAGCCGCGCCGCCGCCACATGCAGCCGGTGGCTGCGCCAGCCCCGCAGCGCGCCGCCATGCGCCGTCATCGCGCGCCCCATCACCGTGCCGCGGCCGAGGCCGAAGCCGTAGCGCGCGGGTGCGCCATCGGCGAAGCGCACCGGGGCGGACAGGCGGGAATACAGCGCGCCGGGGTCATCCCGCGTCGCGTCGATCTGCTTCTCCCACGCGATCATGTCATCGAGGCTGGCGGCGAGGCCGGCATCGCCGGTCCAGAGGATACGGTTCTCCGCGGCGCGGAAGCCGGTTTCCTGCGTGCCCTCGTAGCCTTCGGTGCCATCGGGCAGGGCGCGGGTATCGGCGGCGAGGAGGGCGCTGCCCATGCCGGCGGGATGCAGCACGCGGTCGCGCAGCAATTCCGCGAAGCCGCGCCCGGTGCGGGCTTCCAGGATATCCGACAGCAGCCGAAAATTCTGGTTCACGTAGGAAGCGCGCATGCCGGGCGCGAAATGCAGCGTGCGCGTGCCGCCGATGACGCGCCCCGATTCGGTCTCTCCGAAGGGCGATTCGACCGGCGCGCCATGCAGCATCGCCACCGCCCAGTAGTCCCGCAGCCCGGACTGGTTGTGCGCGAGGTGGATGGCGCGCGGCGGCGCCTGGTCGAGCAATGGCAGGCGCGACGCGACATCGCCATCCAGCACGGAGTGGTCGGGGAAGGCATCCAGCAGTGCGGCGCAGGTGAACTGCTTGGTGATGGAGCAGATGCGGAACAGGCTGCGCGAGGTGAAGGTAATGCGCCGTTCGGCATTCGCATAGCCCCAGGCGTGGCGCACCACCACCTGCCCATCCCGCAGCACGGCGCAGGCGCCTCCCGGCCCGGGGAAGGCGCGCGGCAAGGCGGCGACGGCGGCTTCGATGCGGGCGAGGGTCATGCCGCGCTTTCCGCCGCCCGGCCGAGGCCGGCGATGCCCATCTCCGCCATGCTGTCGGACAGGGCCTGCATCGCCTCGCCCACATCCTCCTCCGTCACCGCGCCCATGCAGCCGATGCGAAAGGTGCCGGCCATGGCGAGGCGGCCGGGGAAGATGATGAAGCCGCGGCGCTTCATGCCCTCGAACAGCGCCTGGAAGCTGAAGGCGGGGTGTTCGGGCTCGCGGAAGGTGGCGACGATGGGGCTGGCGTGGTCATCCGGCACCACGGCTGTGAAGCCCATCTGGCGCATGCCGTCGATCAGCCGCTGCCAGTTGCGGCGGTAGCGGGCGCCGCGCGCGGTGACGCCGCCTTCGGCTTCATGCTCGCGGCAGGCCTGGGCGAAGGCGGCCAGCACATGCGTCGGCGGGGTGAAGCGGAACAGCCCGGTGCGATCCATGTGCTGGTTGTGATCCCAGAGGTCCAGCACCAGCGAACGCCCCTGCCCCTTGCTGGACTCCAGCGCCTGCTTCTGCACGATGGCCCAGCCGATGCCGGGCACGCCTTCCATGCATTTGTTGGAGGAGACGGTCACGGCGAGGATGCCGAGCCGCTGCGCCTCCACCGGCACGGCGCCGAAGGACGCGACGGCATCCACCAGCAACCCCCTGCCCTGCGCGCGGCAAAGCGCCGCGACGTCTTCCAGCGGGTTGAGGATGCCCGTGCTGGTCTCGCAATGGACGATCATGACATGGGTGATACCGGGGTCATCGTGCAGCGCCTGGGCGATGGCGGAGACGGAGACCGGCACCAGCGGCGGCGTGCGCGTGACGGCGAAGGGAATGCCGAGATGCTCGGCGATTTCCACCAGGCGGTCGCCATAGATGCCGTTGCTGTGGATCAGCAGCTTGCCCCCGGTGGGGATCAGGGAGGCGATCACCGCCTCATTCGCATAGGTCGCGCTGCCCGGCAGGGGGATGGCGGTATAGGTGGTGGCATCGCCCGCCAGGCCCGCGAGGTAGCGGCGGGCGTGGCTGATATCGGCCTGGACCTCCACACCCCCGGAAGCCCGGTCCACCATCATCACCGCGCGGGTGGAGCGGGAGACGCTGACCGGCCCGGGGGTCAGCAGCAGCGGATCGGCGGCGGTGCGTGGCATGGTCTCTATCCCCTCGGCGACGCGCCAGAGTGCATGGCGCCGGGCGGGCGGTCCACCAGTCATCCCGGTAGGGACGCCCGTTACCGGGCGCCCCCCGGACAGATCCGAGCGTGCGCTGCTAACGCACTCGGCTCCCACCTCGGGTGTTTGACGATGAAGCGTTGCTGCGGATACGGGTGCTGGACCCTGGCGGGCGGC